>NZ_JBEXHY010000002.1:0-198042 GCF_040608295.1 Micromonospora sp. NPDC005197
GGAGCCCGCCCACGCAGGGATCAAGCCTGACCGCCCGGAGTGGGCGGGCTCCCCCGGAAAACCCACCCCGAGCGCGCGGGCTCTCCCGGAAAACCCAAAGGCCGAGGACAGACGATCACACCCCCTTGGGGTGCCACACCGTCTTGGTCTCCAGCAGCGCAGTCATCCGGGTCACGCCCGGATCGGCGGACCAGTCCGCCTCGGCCGGTCGGAGCACCCGCTTGAGGTTCTCCGCGGCCTTGACCTCCAGCTCGGTGGCGAGCGACGCGTCGGTCACCCCGGTCAGGTCGATCGCGTTGACGTCCATGTGCGCCGCCAGCGCCGGCGCGGTCTCGGTGATCGCGCCGGTGAGGATGTTGACCACCCCGCCGGGCAGGTCGGAGGTCGCCAGCACCTCGGCCAGCGTCACCGCCGCCAGCGGCTCCGACGGCGAGGCCGCCACCACCACGGTGTTGCCGGTGACGATCGCCGGGGCGATCACGCTGACCAGGCCGAGCAGCGCCGGGCGCTCCGGGGCGACCACGGCGACCACGCCGGTCGGCTCCGGCGCGGAGATGTTGAAGTACGGGCCGGCGACCGGGTTGGCGCCGCCGTACACCTGGGCGAGCTTGTCGGCCCAGCCGGCGTACCAGACCCAGCGGTCCACCGCGGCGTCCACCTCGTCGCCGGGGATGCCCAGGGCGACGAACTGCTCGCGGCGGCCCTCCAGCATCTCGGCGGCCCGGTAGAGGATCTGACCCCGGTTGTACGCGGTCGCGCCGGCCCAGCCCTTGACGGCGGCGCGGGCGGCGACCACCGCGTCCCGGGCGTCCTTGCGGGAGGCCAGTGACACATTCGAGGACTGCACGAGATACGACCGTCCCGACTCGCTGCGCGGGAACTTCCCGCCGATGAAGAGCTTGTACGTCTTGCGTACCGCGACCCGCTCAGACATTCAGGTACCCCTCCAGCCCGTGCCGGCCGCCCTCGCGACCGTAGCCCGACTCCTTGTAACCGCCGAACGGCGAGGTGGGGTCGAACTTGTTGAACGTGTTGGCCCAGACGACGCCGGCGCGCAGCCGGTCGGCCATCCACAGGATGCGCGAGCCCTTGTCGGTCCAGATGCCCGCCGACAGCCCGTACGGAGTGTTGTTGGCCTTCTCGACGGCCTCGGCCGGCGTGCGGAAGGTGAGCACCGACAGCACTGGGCCGAAGATCTCCTCGCGGGCGATGCGGTGGGCCTGGGTGACGCCGGTGAAGATGGTGGGCGCGAACCAGAAGCCCCGGTCGGGCAGGTCACACGGCGGTGACCAGCGCTCGGCGCCCTCGGCGGAGCCGGCGTCGGACAGCTCGCGGATCCGCTCCAACTGGGCGGCGGAGTTGATCGCGCCGACGTCGGTGTTCTTGTCCAGCGGGTCGCCGACGCGGAGCTGAGCCATCCGCCGCTTCAGCGACTCCAGCACAAGGTCGGCCACGTTCTCCTGGACGAGCAGGCGGGAGCCGGCGCAGCAGACGTGCCCCTGGTTGAAGAAGATGCCGTTGACGATGCCCTCGACGGCCTGGTCGATCGGCGCGTCGTCGAAGACGATGTTGGCGGCCTTGCCGCCCAGCTCCAGGGTGAGCTTCTTGCGGGTGCCGGCGACGGACCGGGCGATGGCCCGGCCGACCTCGGTGGAGCCGGTGAAGGCGACCTTGTCCACGCCGGGGTGCTCGACCAGGGCGCGGCCGGTGTCGCCGGCGCCGGTGACGATGTTGACCACGCCGGCCGGCAGGTCGGCCTGCTGGCAGATCTCGGCGAACAGCAGCGCGGTCAGCGGGGTGGTCTCGGCGGGCTTCAGCACCACCGTGTTGCCCGCGGCGAGCGCCGGGGCGATCTTCCACGCGAGCATGAGCAGCGGGAAGTTCCACGGGATGACCTGCGCGGCCACGCCGATCGGCTGCGGGTCGGGCCCGAAGCCGGCATGGCCCAGCTTGTCGGCCCAGCCGGCGTAGTAGAAGAAGTGCGCGGCGACCAGCGGCAGGTCGACATCGCGGGATTCGCGGATCGGCTTGCCGTTGTCCAGCGACTCCAGGACGGCCAGCTCGCGGGAGCGTTCCTGGATGAGCCGCGCGATCCGGTACAGGTACTTCGCCCGGTCGCGGCCCGGCATCGGACCCCAGACCTTGTCGTACGCCTGACGGGCGGCGCGGACCGCGCGCTCCACGTCCTGGGCGCCGGCCTCGGCGATCTCGGCCAGCACCTCCTCGGAGGCGGGGTTGATCGACTTGAAGCTGCCGCCGTCGGTCGGGTCGACGAACTTACCGTCGATGAACAGCCCGTACGAGGGCTTGAGGTCCACCACCGAGCGGGACTCGGGGGCGGGGGCGTATTCGAACATCGGCTATCAGTCCAGGGTGAAGTAGTCGGGACCGGAGTAGACCCCGGTCGTCAGCTTGGTGCGCTGCATGAGCAGGTCGTTGAGCAGGCTGGACGCGCCGAAGCGGAACCAGTCCGGGTCGAGCCAGTCCGCGCCGACGGTCTCGTTGACCATCACCAGGTACTTGATGGCGTCCTTGGTGGTCTTGATGCCACCGGCCGGCTTCACGCCGACCTGCCGCCCGGTCGCCGCCCGGAAGTCGCGAACCGCCTCCAGCATCACCAGCGTCACCGGCAGCGTCGCCGCGACGGGGACCTTGCCGGTGGAGGTCTTGATGAAGTCGCCGCCGGCCAGCATGGCCAGCCAGGAGGCCCGGCGCACGTTGTCGTAGGTGGCCAGCTCGCCGGTCTCCAGGATCACCTTGAGGTGGGCGTCTCCAGACGCCTCCTTGGTGGCCACGATCTCGTCGTAGACCTCCTTGTAGCGCCCAGCCAGGAACGCGCCCCGGTTGATCACCATGTCGATCTCGTCGGCGCCGGCCGCGACGGCGGCCCGGGTGTCGGCCAGCTTGATCTCCAGCGGCGCCTGACCCGACGGGAACGCGGTCGCCACGCTGGCCAGGTGCACGCCTGAGCCGCGCAGCACCTCGGCGACGTACGGGACCATCGCCGGGTAGACGCAGACCGCGCCGACGTGCGGGCAGGACGGGTCGGCCGGGTCCGGGCGCAGCGCCTTCGCGGCCAGCGCGCGCACCTTGCCGGGGGTGTCCGCCCCCTCCAGGGTGGTCAGGTCGACCATCCGGATCGCCAGGTCGATCGCCTGGGCCTTGGCGGTGGTCTTGATGGATCGGGTGCCGAGCTGTGCCGCCCGCTGCTCCGCGCCGACCTGGTCCACGCCGGGCAGGCCGTGCAGGAAGGTCCGCAGAGCGGTCTCGGATCGTCCCAGCTCGGAGAGGTCCGACCGGGCCGACGTCGTTGTCGCCGTCATGCCGAGAAGTCTACGCACGGAACCGCTGAGTGATCTTGGTCACGGTGGGCCCGACGTGAGCGGCGTCGCCGGTACGACCGCACCCGCACCAGCACGCCGAACGGCCCGGTAGGTTGAGCGATCGTGGACGTACACGTCATTGACCACCCGCTGGCCCAGTCCAGGTTGACCGCCATGCGGGACGCGCGCACCGATTCCTCGACGTTCCGGGCGGCGCTGCACGAACTGACCACCATGCTGGTGTACGAGGCGGCGCGCACCTTCCCCGTCGAGCGGTACCCGGTGCAGACGCCGGTCACCGCCACCGAGGGCACCCGGCTGGCGAACCCGCCGCTGCTGGTGCCGGTGCTGCGGGCCGGCCTGGGCATGGCGGACGCCGCGCTCGGCCTGCTGCCCGAGTCCTCGATGGGCTTCGTCGGCCTGGCCCGCGACGAGGAGACCTACGAGCCGCGCGCCTACATGGAGTCGCTGCCGCGCGACCTGACCGGCCTGCCGGTGCTGGTGCTCGACCCGATGCTGGCCACCGGCGGCTCGCTGGAGCACTGCTGCCGGCTGCTGGCCGATCGGGGCTGCACCGACATCACCGTGCTCTGCGTGCTCGCCGCGCCGGTCGGCATCGAGCGGCTGGAGCGCTCCGGCCTGCCGTTGCGCCTGGTCACCGCCGCGATCGACGAGGGCCTCAACGACCGCATGTTCATCGTTCCCGGGCTCGGTGACGCCGGTGACCGCCAGTTCGGCGGCATGCCCCGGTTCTGATCTTCCACCCGGTCCGTGCCGGGTAACGGCGGGTCCGCGCGCGGTGGTGCGCGGACCCGCTACCGTCTCGGGCCATGACTGGTGTTGCGCTCGCCGAGGAGCTGCTGCTCCTCGCCTACGACGACTCGACCGGTAAGGCGACCATGCCGCGGATCAGCCTGGACCTGGGCATGGCGGCCGCGGTGCTGGTCGAGCTGGCACTGGCCGGCCGGATCGCGTACGCCGACGGGAACCTGACCGTCGTCGACCCGACGCCCACCGGCGAGCCGGTCACCGACGAGGTGCTCGGGCGGATCGCCGCCGACACCCCGCACACCCCGGCCTCGTGGGTGCAGCGCCTGCGGCACGGCCTGCGCGACCGCATCCTCGGTGACCTGTGCGCCCAGGGCGTCGTGCAGGACGTCGACGAGACCGAGTTGGGCTTCATCCACGTACACCGGTATCCGGTGGTGGACACCTCCGTCGAGGCGGACACCCGCCAGCGGCTGACCGAGGCGCTGACCGGCGCGGCGGCCCCGGACGAGCGGACCGCCGCGCTGGCCACCCTGGTCGTGGTGCTGCGGATGGAGTCCGCGCTGGGCATGAGCGGCGAGGACGTCGCCGACGCCCGCCGCCGGCTTCAGGAGATCGCCACCGGCGCCGGCTTCTCCGGTGACGTCAGCATCGACGACTCGGTGGTCCGCCCGTCGGTGGGCCTGGTCGTCGCCGCGTTGGGCATCGCCGTCGACCAGGCCCTCGGCCCGCGCCGCTGACCCGCGAGCGGAGGTTCCCCGAGGTGCGACCGGGCGTCGGCCTGGCCCTCCTGCTGCGTGTCCTTTGCTCTGCTTCACCGGAGGCAACAGTCCGGGCCGGTTTTCGTAGCGTGGGTTGAAGCAGAGCAAAGGAAACAGGCAGGGGGCGGGCGGCCGGGTGGTCGGCCCCGGCGTGGCCCGTCGGTCAGAGCCCCAGAGCTGTGGCGATCTCGCCGCGCACGGCGGCCACCGCCTGCGCCGCCCGGCGGCGGGCGGTGGGGACGTCACCGTCCACGACCGGCTCCACCACCTCGAGGTACGCCTTGAGCTTCGGCTCGGTGCCGGAGGGCCGGATCACCACCCGGGCCCGTGCGGTGCGCAGGATCACCACGTCCGCCTCGGGCAGCAGGTCCCGGACGCTGTCGACCGGCTGTCCCAGCAGCGTGGTCGGGGTGGCCGCCCGGATCCGGGCCATCGCGTCGGCGATCTCCCGCAGGTCGTCCACCCGTGCGGAGAGCTGGTCGGTGTGGTGCACGCCGAACTCGGCGGCCAGCTCGTCCAGCCGGTCGGTCAGCGTACGACCCTGCGCCTTGAGGCCGGCGGCCAGCTCGGCCACGGTCAGCGCTGCGGTGATGCCGTCCTTGTCCCGGACGTGCTCCGGGGCGACGCAGTAGCCGAGCGCCTCCTCGTAGCCGAAGACCAGCGGCGCGCTCCCGCCGCCGGCCCGGACGATCCACTTGAACCCGGTGAGCGTCTCGTCGTAGGGCAGGCCCCGGGCCGCGCACATCGCCCGCAGCAGGGACGACGAGACGATGGTGGTGGCGTAGAGCCCGGTCACTCCGCGTCGCATCAGGTGGTCGGCGAGCAGCACGCCCACCTCGTCGCCGCGCAGCATCCGCCAGTCCTGCCCGTCTTCGCCTTCCCGGACGACCACCGCGCAGCGGTCCGCGTCCGGGTCGTTGGCGATGGCGAGGTCCGCGCCGGTGGCGTCGGCCAGCGCGATCAGCCGGTCCACCGCCCCCGGCTCCTCCGGGTTGGGGAACGAGACGGTGGGGAACTCCGGGTCCGGCTCGGCCTGGTCGGGCACCACGCCGGGGATCGGAAAACCGGCCCGGACGAACGCCGCCGTGAGCACCGCCGCACCCACCCCGTGCAGCGGGGTGTACGCCACCGACAGGTCCCGCGGCCCGTCCGGGTCGATCACGGCGGTGGCCCGCTCGACGTACGCGGCGACGAGGTCGTCCCCGAGCACCTCGCCGGGCCGGCCCAGCGGCACCTGGGTCAGCGGACCGACCGCCCGGATCGCGGCCTCGATGCCGGCGTCGGCCGGCGGCACGATCTGCGCCCCGGCGCCCAGCTCACCGCCCAGCTCCGCACCGAGGTAGACCTTGTAGCCGTTGTCCTGTGGCGGGTTGTGGCTGGCCGTGACCATGACACCGGCGACCGCGCCGAGCTGGCGCACCGCGTACGCCAGCACCGGGGTGGGCAGCGGGCGGGGCAGCAGCAGCGCCGGTCGGCCGGCGCCGGTGGCCACCTGGGCGGTGCGCTCGGCGAACTGGCGGGAGCCGTGCCGGGCGTCGTACCCGATCACCAGGGGGCCGGTGCCGCCCTGGGCGGCGAGCCAGCCGACCAGCCCGGCGGCGGCCTGGGTGACCACGGCGAGGTTCATGCCGTTCGGGCCGGCGCGCAGCGGGCCGCGCAGGCCGGCGGTGCCGAAGGTCAGGGGACCGGCGAACCGGTCGGCCAGCTCCGGTGCGCTCGCCGGCAGCCGGTCGAGCACCGCCGTCAGCTCGTCCCGGCTGGCGGGGTCGGGGTCGTCGGCCAGCCAACGTCGGGCTTGCTCGCGAATGTCGTTGATGTCAGTGGTGTCCGCCGCCATGCCCCTTGATAGCACGGCGGCGGATCACCGCTGTCGGTTCCCTCGGCTCAGCCGTCGCCGGTGAGCTGGAACGTGCGCACCATCTCGTCGAAGATCGGCTTGCTCTCGGCGAACTTGGCGTCGTTCGCGGTGAGGTAGAACGAGTACGCCTTGCCGTCCTGCGCCACGCCGCGCCAGATGCCGTGCCGCATGGCGTCGCCCGTGCCGCAGGTGTACTCGAATTCGGCGGCCGGCTTGTCGGCCAGCTTGGTCTCCGTCGACGCGACCTGCGCGTACGGCTTCACGCAGGAGGTGCTCCGGGTCTTCAGGCCGTTCTCGGCCGTCTCGGCCCACCGGGTGGAGCTGCTGGACCACTTCTCGGTGATGATGCGCACCTTGCGGCCGCTGTCCTCCGGGTCGATGTAGTCGGTGTACGAGCCGCCGGTGGCCTTCTTCCAGCCCTTGGGCACCATGACCTGGATGCCGCGGGCCGTGTGCTCCTGCATCTCGACACCCGAGGCTGCGGGCGCGGACGGGGTGGGCTGCGCCTGCGGGGCGCTCGGGGCGGGGTCGTCGCCGCTGGAGAGCGCCACGATGCTGATCAGCAGTACCACGGCCAGGCCGCCGGCCGCGGCGAGCTGCACCTTGCGCGGCCAGCCCTTCACTGTGGTGACGAGCTGGCCCCCGGTGGCGCGGACCTTGTCCAGGGCGCCGCCGCCGGAAGCGGTGGACGGCGTCGTCCAGGGCTGGCCGGTGCCCGGCACCGACCACTGGTTGCCGCCGCCGTAGGTGCTGCCGCCGATGCGCTGGGTGGCCTCGGGCGCGCCGTAGCCGACCGGCTGTGTCGCGTCGGGCCGGTTGCCGTAGGTGACCCGCTGGGTGGCATCGGGGTGGGCGCCGGCATCCACCCGCTGGGTGGCGTCCGCGCTGCCGCCATAGGTGCGCCCGGCGGCGGGACGGCCGGCGGTGGGCATCGCGCCGGTCGGCGTGTGCAGCGGACCGGCGAGCGCGTCGGCGCTGGTCTCGTCCAGCGCGGCGGCAGCGGTGGCGGCTGCGCTGGCCGGCTGCGGACGTTCGCCCCGGCGCAGCGCGGCCAGTCGGTTGGTCAGCGACTCGCCCGGGGCCAGCATGGCCCGGCCGCCGATCTGGTCCTCCGGCTTCGGCTCCGGCTGGGCCGGCTGGTGGACGGGGGCCGGGCGCTGCTGCACGGGCACCACGGCGTACGGGTCGGTGACCGAGTGCACGGCGGTGGCGGTGCTGCCCAGCGGGCCGGCGAGCAGTTCGCGGAGCATGGCCCGGGAGGTGTGCACGTCCAGTCGGCGGGCCGGGTCCTTCTCCAGCAGACCCATCAGCACCCGGGTCAGGGCGCCGCTGCGCTGCGGCGGGGCCGGCGGGTCCTCGACGACGGCGTGCATGGTCTCGATCGGGTCGCCCTTGTCGAACGGCGGACGCCCCTCGACGGCCGTGTAGAGCGTCACACCCAGCGAGAAGAGGTCGCTCGGCGGGCCGAACTCCTGGCCCATGGCCCGCTCGGGCGAGATGAAGTGCGGTGAGCCGAGCACCATGCCGGGGGTGGTGAGCTGCACGTCGGTGGGCATCCGGGCGACACCGAAGTCGGTCAGCACGCAGCGCCCGTCGGAGCAGATCAGCACGTTGGCCGGCTTGACGTCGCGGTGCAGCACGCCGATGGCGTGCGCGACCTCCAGCGCGCCGAGCAGCGCGATGCCGATCTTGGCGACCGCGCGGGGCGCGACCGGACCGTCCTCGATGACCATGTCGGCGAGGCTGCGGGCGTCCAGCAGCTCCATGACGATCCAGGGCCGACCGGCCTCGGTGACCACGTCGTACACCTGCACCACGGCGGGGTGCTGGATGGCGGCGGCGGCGCGGGCCTCGCGCAGCGTCCGCTCGTACATGGCGTCGCGGTCGCTGGGCGCCAGGCCCGGGGGAAGGACGACCTCCTTCACCGCCACGTCGCGGCGCAGCAGGGTGTCTGTGGCACGCCACACCGTGCCCATGCCGCCGTTGCCCACCGCGGACCGCAGCGAGTACCGGCCACCGATGGTGGTGCCGGGCGCTGCTCGTCCGCTGGCGGGACTTACCTGTCCGCCGCTCCACGTCGGGATCTGAGTCACAGAAAAGCCACCGGGGGAAATCGAGGGGGGCTGGGACACAACCCCCCTATCTTGCTGGTTCCGACGCCCGATGCGAAAGCCGACGCGGCGGACGTTTACCGAAGTCCACAGATCGTGCCCAACCGTTCACCTCCCGTCGAGGTGTCGGGACGCACTGTGCGGTATCCCTCACCCGACCATGAGCCGGCGCGTCCTACCATCCGGGGATGAGTGAACGGCGGTCAAGCGAGTCCGGTTTCCCGATCAAGGGCGTCTACACGGCGGCCGACCTTCCGGAGGACCTGGACTCCCGGCTGGGCGGCCCGGGCGAGTTCCCGTACACGCGAGGGGTCTACCCCACGATGTACACCTCCCGCCCGTGGACCATGCGCCAGTACGCCGGCTTCGGCACCGCCACCGAGTCCAACGCTCGTTACCACCAGTTGTTGCGGGCCGGCACCATGGGTCTCTCGGTCGCCTTCGACCTGCCGACCCAGATGGGGTACGACTCCGACGACCCGATCGCGCACGGCGAGGTCGGCAAGGTCGGGGTGGCCATCGACTCCATCGAGGACATGCGGCTGCTCTTCGCCGACATCCCACTGGACAAGGTGTCCACCTCGATGACGATCAACGCTCCCGGCTCGGTGCTGCTGCTGCTCTACCAAATCGTCGCCGAGGAGAACGGGGTGCCGGGCTCGGCGCTCAACGGCACCATCCAGAACGACATCCTCAAGGAGTACATCGCCCGCGGGACGTACATCTTCCCGCCGAAGCCGTCGCTGCGCCTGGTGGCCGACACCTTCGCGTACTGCCGCAAGGAGGTGCCGAAGTGGAACACGATCTCCATCTCCGGCTACCACATGGCCGAGGCCGGCGCGACGCCCGCGCAGGAGATCGCGTTCACGCTGGCCAACGGCATGGAGTACGTCCGGGCCGCGCTGGCCGCCGGGCTCGCGGTGGACGACTTCGCGCCCCGGCTGTCGTTCTTCTTCGTGGCCCGTACGACGCTGCTGGAGGAGGTGGCGAAGTTCCGCGCCGCCCGGCGGATCTGGGCCCGGCTGATGCGTGACGACTTCGGCGCCAAGGATCCGAAGTCGATGATGCTGCGCTTCCACACCCAGACCGCCGGTGTGCAGCTCACCGCCCAGCAGCCGGAGGTGAACCTGGTCCGCGTCGCGGTGCAGGGCCTGGCCGCGGTGCTCGGCGGCACCCAGTCGCTGCACACCAACAGCTTCGACGAGGCGATCGCGCTGCCCACCGAGAAGGCCGCCCGGCTCGCGCTGCGCACCCAGCAGGTGCTGGCGTACGAGACGGACCTGACCGCCACCGTCGACCCGTTCGCCGGCTCGTACGTGGTGGAGGCGATGACCGCCGAGCTCGAGGCCGCCGCCGTGGAGCTGATGGAGCGGGTGGCCGACCACGGCTCGGCCGTCGACGCGATCGAGGCCGGGTTCCAGAAGCGGGAGATCGAGCAGTCCGCGTACCGGATCGCCCAGGAGATCGACTCCAGCGAGCGGGTGGTGGTGGGGCTCAACCGGTTCACGATCGACGAGGAGGAGCCGTACGAGCCGCTGCGGGTCGACCCGACGATCGAGGCCGCGCAGGCCGAGAAGTTGGCCCGGCTGCGCGCCGAGCGGGACGCCGACGCGGTGACGCGTGCCCTCGCCGAGCTGCGGGCCGCCGCCGAGGGCTCGGACAACGTGCTGTACCCGATGAAGGAGGCGCTGCGGGCCCGGGCCACGGTGGGCGAGGTCTGCGGGACGCTGCGCGAGGTGTGGGGGCTGTACCGCCCCACCGACCGGTTCTGACCGACCGGTTCTGACCGACCGGTTCTGACCGAGACGCCCCCGGGTGTGTCCGCCCGGCTTCGGGGGTACGCCGACGGGATGCGTGCCGCAACGCACACGGTGTGCGGTCGGGATGGGCGGACGTATGTGAGCGTCCTTGTCCGGCCCGTTGCGGAGCGTGGTCGTCTTATTGTCGGAGTGTCAGTTCATCACCCCGACTAATGCGACAATTCGCAGAGCGGGTCCAGGGGCCGTAGCGCGATTCGTGGCCGCCCGGTCTGGTTACGCGTTGTAGGAGGTGAGGGGGCAGATGACGGCGTTCGAACGCGATCTACCTGCGGTCCCGCACCTTGACGTGCGCCCTCAGCAGGGCATACGTGACGCTACGCGGTCCGATCATCACCGTAACGAGGTTGCGCAGCGTCACCGCCGGAGGTCTAGGCTGTCTGCTGTCCCCGATGATCCATCCATCTCTAGTGATCGAGAATTCGACGTGACGAGTGCGTTGACGCTGCCCACGGGCGGCCAGCTGGCGTCGTCCTGGCCGGAGACTCCGCCCGGGTCCCAGCCCCTGCCCCGCGACCTGGACCACCTCCTCGCCCTTCGGGTACCGGGGCTCATCGCCACGCGCCGTCACCTCCACTCGCACCCCGAGTTGTCCGGTACGGAATTCGAGACGGCGGCCCTCATCGCCCGGGAGCTCTCCCTGGCCGGCCTGCACCCTCGGCTGCTGCCCAAGGGCAACGGCGTGATCTGCGACGTCAACGGCCGTCCCGACGGCCCGATCATCGCGCTGCGCGCCGACATCGACGCCCTGCCGCTCGACGACCCCAAGGACGTGCCGTACCGCTCCACCGTCGAGGGCGTCTGCCACGCCTGCGGCCACGACGTGCACACCTCGATCCTGCTCGGCGTCGGCATGCTGCTGGCCCAGCTCGCCGACCTCGGCGAGCTGGACGGCCGGGTCCGGCTCATCTTCCAGCCGGCCGAGGAGATCCTGCCCTGCGGTTCGCTGGAGGTCATCGAGGCCGGCGGCCTGGACGACGTCGTGCAGATCTTCGCGCTGCACTGCGACCCGAACCTGCCGGTGGGCCAGGTCGGCCTGCGGGTCGGCCCGATCACGGCGGCCGCCGACAACGTCACCGTCCGGCTCTCCGGGCCGGGTGGGCACACCGCGCGCCCGCACCTGACCGTCGACCTGGTCGACGCCCTCGGCCGGCTGATCACCGAGGTGCCGGCCCTGGTCAGCCGCCGGGTGCCGGCCAACAGCGGGCTGCTGCTGGTGTTCGGCCACGCCTCGGCCGGCACCCGTTACAACGTCATCCCCTCCGAGGCGTCCGCCTCGGGCACGCTGCGCGTCATGGACCGCGACACCTGGGAGCAGGCTCCCAAGATCGTGGCTCAGGTGGTGCGGGACGTGATCGCCCCGACCGGCGCCACCGTCGACCTGGAGTACCTGCGCGGCCGGCCGCCGGTGAGCAACGACTCCCGGGCGATCCAGGTGCTGACCGCCGCCACCGGCGCCGCGCTCGGGCCGGAGGGGATCGCCGAGACGCCCCAGAGCATGGGCGGCGAGGACTTCTCCTGGTATCTGGAGTACGTCCCCGGCGCTCTCGCCCGCCTCGGTGTGGGCCGTACCGGGCCCAACGTCGACCTGCACCGCGCGTCCTTCGACGTGGACGAGCGGGCCATCCCGGCCGGCGTACGCGTCATGGTGCAGACCGCGCTGCGGGCACTGGCGGCGGCGCGCTGACTCCAGCGCCGAGCGCTGGCGTCTTCCGTCGCCGGCTCAGCACCAGCAGCAGGATAGCCAGCGGTACGCCGAACGCCACCAGCCACGGCAGCAGCGCGCCCAGGACGGTGAGCAGGATCGTCATCGAGGAGACGAACGCCTCCCAGCCCCCCTTGAGCCCGACCAGGAAGCCGGTCTCGGCCTTCTCCTCGCTGGTCTTCGCCGCCGGCCCGGCCAGTGACACCGTGATCGTGGACAACGCGGTCAGGTCGGCCAGCCGCCGCTTCTTGGCCTCCAGCGAGGCCAGGTCCGCCTCCCGGCGACCCAACTCGTTCTCCAACGACACCAGGTCGGTGATCGAGTTGGCGCGGGCGAGCAGCCGCCGTGCGCTGTCCACGCGCGCCCGCTGAGTGATGATCCGGGCCTCCAGGTCGACGGTCTCCTCGGTGACGTCCTGGGTGTTGATCTCCCGGTTCTGCTGCCGGCCGAGCTTCGCGACCTCCTCCACGACCCCGGCGAACTTCGCCGCCGGGACTCGCAGCTGCAACTCCGCCACGGCGTCGGCCTCGGCGCTGCGCCGCTGGTCGCCGCCGATGAAACCACCGGCCCGGGTGACCACGGCGCTGACCTCACGGGCGGCGTCGTCCACATTGGCGACCTGCACCCGCATCGATCCGGTGTAGATGATCGCCCGCTGGTCGACCCGCAGGTCCGGAGCACCGGCGCCGGCGCCGGCCGCCCCCGCCGCGTCCGCGCCGCTGTCCTTGTCGGCCGCCCCGCCCGCCGCGGCGGGCGCCTCGGCCGCCGAACCCGCCGAGTCCGCCGAGCCGCTGTCGCCGGCACCGCATCCCGCCAGGGCCAGCGCCGCCGCAAGTGTGACCGCCGCCAGTAGTGCGCCGCGGCGTCGTCCTTCTCGTCCGTCCATCCCCGCTCCCATCGTCGTCAGCTTCAGTGGCGATAGCTCGGACGCGACGCGCCCGCCGGCTGGTTCCGGCAGACTGCGCTGAGGACATCACGATTCGACAGCCGAGGAGTCACGATGCGGCTCACCAAGTACGCCCACTCCTGCCTCCGGGTGGAACACGACGGGGGAGTGCTCGTCGTCGACCCCGGGGTGTTCAGCGACCCCGCGACGGCGTTGGACGGTGTGGACGCGGTGCTGATCACCCACCAACACCCCGACCACCTCGACCTCGCCGCGCTGCGCCTGCAACTGGACCGGCAGCCGTTCGCGATCCACGGGCCCGCTTCGCTCGCCGAGGCCCTCGGCGACGCGGCCGAGGCGTTGCGCCCGGTCAGCGCCGGTGAGTCGTTCACCGCCGCCGGGGTCGCCATCCGCGCGTACGGCGGGCGGCACGCCGTGATCCACCCCGACATCCCGGTGGTGGACAACCTCGGCTACCTGATCAATGACGTGGTCTACCACCCCGGAGACTCCCTGGTGGTGCCCGACGAGACGCCCGTCGACACGCTGTTCGCGCCGATCCACGCCCCCTGGTCGAAGTTCTCCGAGGTGGTCGACTTCATCCGCGCGGTCGCGCCGCGGCGCGCGTACGCGCTGCACGACGCGTTGCTCAACGACAACGGGCTGGCCGTGCTCGACCGGCAGTACGCCGCGCTGTCCGGCACCGACTACCAGCGCCTGGAGCCCGGTAGCCGGGTGGACGTCTGACCGATGCCGGGCCCCTCCGCGGAGCTGGTGCAGCAGCTCTACCGCACTCCACCGGACCGGTTCGTGGCCGCTCGGGACGCCGCGGTGGCCGAGGCTCGCCGGGCCGGCGACCCGACCACCGCCCGGGAGCTGGCCCGGCTGCGTCGCCCCACGGTCGCCGCCTGGCTGGTGAACCTGCTCGCCATCCGACGCCCCGAGCTGGTCGCCGACCTGGTCCACCTCGCCGACGCCCTGCGAGCCGCCCAGCGGGAGCTGCGCGGGCCCCGACTGCGGGAGCTGTCCGCCCAACGCCGGGCGGTGGTCGGGGCCCTGGTCGCCGAGGTCCGCAAGCTCGCCGCGGCGGAGCCGGAGGCCCCTCCGGCCGGCCGACTCCCACTGGCCGAGGTGGAGGCGACCCTGAACGCGGCGCTCTCCGACGCCGAGGTCGCCGAGCAGGTCCGGACCGGGCGCCTGCTCCGCTCGGCCAGCTACGCCGGCTTCGGTGAGGTGCCCCGACCGCAGCTGCGGCTGGTCACCGGCGACGAGGAGGAGCCGGAGGCCCAGCGCCCTGCCCGCCGGCCGGGCGCCCAGCGCGAGGGTCGCGAGCCGGCCCCCGACCGGGCCGGGGAGCGGGCCGCGCAGGCCGAGCGTGCGGCGCAGCGGGCGGCTCGGGCCGAGCGAGCCCGACGCCGCCGGGCACTGGACCGCGAGTTGGACCGCGCCCGGGCCGACCAGCAGCGGGCCGAGGACGAGTTGACCGAGGCGACCGGGCAGGAGCGCGACGGCGCCGCCGTACTCGACGGGATCGAGACCGAGCTGGCCGAGCTGGAGCGACGGCGGGCGGTCGCCGAGCAGGACCTCAGCCGGGCCAAGCTGGTCCGGCGGGCGGCCGAGCGGGCGGTGACGGTGGCCCGGCGGCGCTCGGGTGAGGTCGAGGCCGCCGTCGAGGCACTGGCGGCCGAAGAGGGGGATGCGGACGCGGGCGGTGGCGCGGCAGACTGACCATCGATGGACGACGACGAGCGGGCGGGCCGTCCGGGGCCGGCCGTCCCCGACCGGAACGCCGCCGCCGTGCCGCGACCCCCGCAGGCGGCGCCTCGATGACGCCGGAGCAGATCGCCGCCGCCAGCAAACCCGTGATCCTCGATCTCGGCGACGGATTCAGCAGGTGCCCGAGCACGCTGCGCCGGGCCCGGCAGCTCGGCATCTCCGGCTGGGCCTTCTACATCACCGGTCGGGCCGGCGCACTCGGTGACGTACGGGCGGAGACGGCCGCCGCGGCCATCGGCTTCGTCGCACCGGACGCCGTCGCCGACGGCTGGGACGCCGCCGCGCGGGTCCTGAGGCCGGCCGAGGTGGCCGCCGCGAGTCTCGTCGAGTGCTGCCGGTGGGGGACGCAGCAGCTGGCGGTGCTGCCGGAGGCCGAGCGCCTGGCCGGCCTCGTCGAGCGGGCGGTGGCCGCCGCGGACGCCAGCGGCATGCCGCTCTTCGCCGCGTGGCGAGCCATGCCGCTGCCAGATCTCTCCCCGGGCGCCCGGAGCGCCGCCGGGCTGCGACTGCTGCGGGAACACTTCACCGGCGCCTACCTGCTGGCGGTGCGCGCCGCCGGCATGACCCCGCTGGAGGCGGTGCTGGCCGGGCCGGAGGGGGAGGCCGGCGCGGTGGCGTGCGGTTGGCCGCCGCCGTACCCGCCGGTCGGGCCGTTGGTGCGTCGGCGGCTCTGGGCGGAGGCGGTGACCAACCGGCTGGCCGCACCGGCGTTCGCGGCGCTCGGCCCCGCCGACGGCGCCGAGCTGGTGGAGCTGCTGCACCGCACCCGCGCCGGCCTCGCCGGCTGAGCATCCCGGGGCGAAATCGGGCGGCGTCGTCGGCCGGCAGCTGCCAGGATGTTCTGCCGTGACTCTTCCCGCTGGCTGGACCACACGCCGCCCCACCCTCGACGACGTGCCGGCGATCCTCGCGGTGGTGCACGCGGCCGACACCTTCGCCATCGGCCACCCCGACTTCGACGCCGAGGACGTCGAGCAGTCGCTGACGGCCCCCAGCTTCGACCCGACCCGGGACTCCTGGCTGGCGCTCGACCCGGACGGCACCGTGGTCGCCTGGGCGACGGTGGACAACCCGACCGGGGTCGGCCGGGAGTTCGTGGAGGTCTACGTCGACCCGGAGCGGGCCGCCACCCTCCGCGCGCCACTGCTGGCCCGTCAGCTCGACCGGGTCGCCGAGCGCGCCGCCGAGCGGCGACTGCCGGCGCTCACCGTCCGGTGCGCGGTGTTCGCCCCGGAACGCGAATGGGCCCGGGACCTGCGCGCCGCCGGGTTCACCGTGGCCAAGCGGTACGTCCGGATGCGCCGCCCGCTGGCCGACCTGCCGACCGAGCCGTCGCCGCCGCCCGGGGTCACGGTGCGGCCGGTCCGCCCGGACGAGGCCGAGCTGCGGGAGTTCCACCGGATCCACGACGTCGCGTTCGGCGACACCCCGGATCACGAGCCGCTGTCGTACGAGCGGTGGCGGGCCCGGATCGGTGACGCGACCGCCTGGGACGAGTGGTTCGTCGCCGAGGTCGACGGGGTGCTCGCCGGCGCGTTGCAGTCCTCCGACCAGGCGCTCGACCAGCAGCAGGGCTGGGTGAAGCGTTTGTCGGTGCTGCCCGCGTACCGTCGGCGGGGTGTGGGTGCGGCGCTGTTGCGCCGCGCGTTCGCCCGCTACGCCCAGAAGGGGCGGGAGTCGGCCGGTCTGGGAGTGGACCTCACCAACCCGACCACCCCGCTGTCGCTGTACGAGTCGGTGGGCCTGCGGGAAACCCTGTGGACCGACATGTACGAACGGGTCGTCCCCGCCGCCGGTGTGTGATTGACGACGCCGGCCGGGCCCGACGGGCACTCGGGTCGGCGACGGTTGCAGACTGGGGGCGTGGGATACGCGCTACGGGGACGCGGTGGCGGTGGGACGGGACCGCAGCTCGGTGACGTAGTCGTCCGGCGCACCCGCCTTCTCGGCGGCGTTCGCGATCTCGGACAGGTACCAGGAGGTCGGCAATCCGCCCTCGTACCCGTCGAACACGTAGACCCACGCGGTCACGTCGCCGTCGAGGGTCGAGATCCGCACGTGCAGCTTGCGGTACGTGCCGGCGGTCACCCCCTCGATCTCGTCGAGCTGGGCGGCGTCGTACGGGTGGATGTCGTAGATCGCCACGAACACCCGGTCGCCGGGGGACTCGACGACGGTGCTCACCGCGCCCTCCCAGCCGATCACGTCCGCTCCGGCGAAGGTCAGCCGCCACCCCTCCAGCCAGCCGGTGCCCACCATGGGCGAGTGCGGGCAGTAGGCCCGCATCCGGGCCGGGTCGAGGTTTGAGCCGTAGGCGGCGTGATGACGCACGGCGATGACGATAGCCCGGCGGGCCGGTGGGGGAGAATACGACCGTGCGTGTCGGACGCGTTCGGGAAAAGAAAGTCACTGTGAGCATCAACGAAGGGCGAACGCTGTGAGCCGGATCGTGATCATCGGCGGTGGGCCGGCCGGGTACGAGGCGGCGTTGGTCGCCGCCCAACTGGACGCCGATGTCACCGTGGTCGAGGCCGACGGCGCGGGCGGGGCCTGCGTGCTCTCCGACTGCGTACCGTCGAAGACGTTCATCGCCAGCTCTCAGGTGGTCACCGGTTACCGGGACACCGAGGAGTTCGGGGTGCACTCGGACGGCCTGGAGGCGGTCACCGTCGACGCGCAGGCCGTGCACGACCGGGTCAAGCGTCTGGCGCTGGCGCAGTCCGCCGACATCCACGCCAAGCTGCTCAAGGCCGGGGTCACCTTCGTGGCCGGCACCGCCCGACTGGGCGAGGATGCCCTCGGGCACACCCACCGGGTCGTCGTCACCCCCGCCGACGGGGGCGAGGAGTACTCGATCGCCGCGTCCACCGTGCTGGTGGCCACCGGCTCGACACCCCGCCAGTTGCCCACCGCCGTGCCCGACGGCGAGCGCATCCTGACCTGGCGTCAGGTGTACGACCTGCCGGAGCTGCCCGAGCACCTGATCGTGGTCGGCTCCGGCGTGACCGGCGCCGAGTTCGCCAGCGCGTACCTGGCGATGGGGGTCGAGGTCACCCTGGTCTCCAGCCGGGACCGGGTGATGCCGCACGAGGACGCCGACGCGGCGTCGGCCATCGAGCGGGTGTTCCGCAACCGGGGCATGAACATCCTCAACAACTCCCGCGCCGACGCGGTCCGGCGTACCGCCGACGGGGTGGAGGTGGAGCTGTCCGACGGTCGCAAGGTCACCGGCTCGCACGCGCTGATCGCGGTCGGCTCGATCCCCAACACCGCGAACCTGGGCCTGGCCGAGTACGGCGTGGAGCTGGGCCGGGGCGGCTACGTCACGGTCGACCGGGTCTCCCGGACGAACGTGCCCGGCATCTACGCGGCGGGTGACTGCACCGGCGTGCTGCTGCTGGCGAGCGTGGCCGCCATGCAGGGCCGGATCGCGATGTGGCACGCCCTCGGCGAGGCCGTCCGTCCGCTGCGGTTGCGGACCGTCGCGGCGAACGTCTTCACCGACCCGGAGCTGGCCACCGTGGGCGTCTCGCAGGACGAGGTGGACGCGGGCAAGGTGCCGGCCCGGCAGGTGATGCTGCCGCTGTCCGGCAACGCGCGGGCCAAGATGGACGACCTCTCCGACGGCTTCGTGAAGCTGTTCTGCCGGCCGGCGAGCGGCCAGGTGGTGGGCGGCGTGGTGGTCGCCCCGAAGGCCAGCGAGCTGATCCTGCCGATCACCATGGCCGTGGAGAACAACCTGACGGTCAACGAGTTGGCGCAGACGATCACCATCTACCCGAGCCTGTCCGGCTCGATCACCGAGGCAGCCCGCCAGCTCATGCTCCACGAGCTGGAGTGACGGCGGCGGGCGCTCAGTCCCAGAAGCACTCCAGCTGCCCAACTAGCAGGAGTAGTAGACCGATCGCAAGGCCGATCGGCCGGTCCCTGATGCCCACCACGCCCACCCTTCGTCGTCTGGGCGTGGGAGCTTAGCCGGCGACGACCCGGGTCGATGATCCGGAGCGCGCGAGGACGAGTGCCACTGCGGTGAGCACACCGACCTCGGTGAGAATGAGCAGCCGCTCGGCCAGTCCGATCAACACGCGCTCCCCGGGGTAGGCCGACCACATCATGGCTGCGGCCAGGACGAGACTGGCCACTGCCAACCCGCGCAGCCACCGGGCGGCCGGTGTCAGCTGGTCCCGGCGGGCCAGCAGCCAGCCGCCGGCCGGCAGCGCCAGGAAGGCGACCACCGACGCGTACCGGTGGAGGTAGGCGGCGGTGGTCATGGCGGTGCCCGGCTCGTTCGTCGGCACCACGGCGGCCAGCAGCAGCCCCGCCACCCAGGCGCCGAGTAGCAGCTCGACCGCTCGACTGGGCGGCGGGCCGGTGCGGCGCAGCCCGTACATCACTGCCACGGTGGCGAGCGCCAGCACGACCATGGCGACGTCGATGACGCCGCCCCGGTCGGAGACCGCGAAGTCGCTGATGGTCAACGCCCACGGGTTGAGGTCGTCGTTGACTTCGAGGTGACCGATGACGGTGAGCAGCGCCGCCACGGCGATCCCGCTGAGGGCCACCACACCGGTGTTCCGGGTTCCAGGCATGCCTCAGCCTGTCGCCGCGAACACCCCAGCCAGATCCGGGACCGTCACTGACTTGGCCCCCAAACCCCACCCCTAGAGGCCCCCGCGGCCTGTCCAAGATCTACCCGCCGAGCGTCTCGCGCTACCACTGCGGGCCGGCCCCGGTGGATCGGACCTAGGCGACGTTCAGTTGGATATTCCCGATCCGGGCGACGACGTCGAGGTGGCCGCCCAGGCCAGTGACGTATGCACGAAGGGTGTCCAGGCTGGTGTGCTCGCCGTTCTCGATCTGGCTGATCCTGGCCTGGGTCAACCCTGCGGCCTCGGCCAGTTGAGCCTGGGTCATCCCCAGGTGCTTGCGGATCTCCGCCAGTTGCGCGCCGCTGACCAGTGCCAACATATGTTCACGGTGCTGAGCCCGGCGGGCGACCCGGTCCGGATGTTCCCAGGACGGATCAAGTTCTCGAGCCCTGGCCCGGACGTCCCGCCAGTCCACTCCGTCGGTCATCTCTGTGTGTCCTTCAGCCTCGAGAGGTGCTCCTGGAATCGGTCATCCGCCAACGGGACCGCCGCCTTGTACCAACTCTGCCACTGGCCTGACTTGTCGCCAGCGACCAGGAAGACTGCTTCCCGAATCGGATCAAAAGCGAAGATCATGCGGATCTCGGTGGAACCGGCCGAGCCGGGTCTCAACTCCTTCATGTGGTGGAAGATGCTGCCTTTGAGGCGGTCGACCAGGGGGCGTCCAAGAGCGGGGCCGTGTTCGGCGAGGAGGTCGATGGCCTCGCTGACGAGGTCGGCGCTGGCAGGTTCCGTCTCGCAGAGGTGGAGAAACCACTTCTCGACCTCGGGATGAAGTTTGACCTCCCACATGGCGTCAATATAAGTCCAGCTTATACTCGGCCAGTCTCGCGACACTCAGTCGAGCGGGACTTCGGCGGCGGTGCGGGCGTGGCGGGCGCTGACCAGGGTCATCGCCCATCCGGCTGCGGCGAAGCCGGCCGCCGCGGCGGTGGCGATGATGGCCAGCCGCCAGGCCGACTCGGTCAGCGCGGTGCCGCCCAGGTGCCCGACCAGCGCCCCGTAGGTGGCCCAGCCCAGCGCGGCGATCGTCTCGTAGAGCGCGAACAGCCGGTACGGATACCGGCTGCGGCCGGCCGAGAAGCAGGCCGCCATGCGCCCGCCGGGCACGAACCGGCAGAGCAGAATGACCAGCGGGCCGGGTTGGCGTAATCCCTGCGTGACCCGGCTCGCCATCCGGCGGGCCCGGCTGGGTTCGGCGTGCCGGGGCGCCCGCCGGTCCGGTGCGCCACGGCCGAGCAGGTAGCAGGCGAGGTCTCCGGCGAACACGCCGAGCGCGCCGACGGCGATGGTGACCGGCAGGCTGAGGCCGCCGTACACGGTCAGCGCGCCGCTGGTGATCATGACGATCTGGGTGGGGATCACCGGCACGAAGGCGTCCGCGATCAGCAGGCCGAGCAGCACCAGGTACGCCCACGTCGGCGACGCGACGTCAGTCAGTAGTTCGGGCACGCCTGCCACCTCGCCGGATGCGGCCGATTGGGTGTCTCGAGCCTGACGGCGTGTCCGGCGTCACCGTGGACAGCCCCGTCCCGTCGTGACCGTCGACACCACGGGGCCACCCCGTTCCAACGAGGCGAACCGCCCTCGGGTGACGGCTCGGCGGCTGTCCCACGGCGGCCCGAGGCGGTCGGCGGATCGGCGTCCCTCGGCGTACCGTGGGCGGCGCGGCCCAGCACGTCGGGTCCCCCGTTCCTGACGATTCGGGTCGCCCAGGGCCGCCGGCGGGTCCCGCGCCGGCGGCCCGTCCCCTCTCCCACCGCCGCAAATCCGGGTGCGTCCTCGACCGCCCGAGCGATAGCGTCGCCAAATGCGCAGCGCGGTAGTGATGACGACGACGCCGGGTGTCCCCGGCGTGCCGCTCTGACGTAACCACCGTCGACCAGGCCCCGGGGCGATCCGCCCCCGAGGGCCGCGCGGCGTTCGGTGTCCAGGTCGCCTCCGGGTCGTCCCCGATCCAGGAGCCCGACATGATCGACCACCGCAAGCTCGGCCGTGAGCTGGAGCTGTTCGTCTCCGATCCGCTGGCCGGCGCCGGCCTGCCCATCTGGCTGCCGGCCGGCGCCG
Organism: Micromonospora sp. NPDC005197; assembly: GCF_040608295.1. Taxonomy (NCBI): domain Bacteria; kingdom Bacillati; phylum Actinomycetota; class Actinomycetes; order Micromonosporales; family Micromonosporaceae; genus Micromonospora; species Micromonospora sp. NPDC005197. The sequence goes on from NZ_JBEXHY010000002.1 coordinate 21,722, forward strand.
CCGCCCGGCACGCCGTCGAGGAGTACGTCCGGGACCTGGAGCGTCGCTCCGGCCACCAGCACGTCTACTCGCCGCCGCTGGGCAAGCGCGAACTCTTCGAACTCTCCGGCCACCTGGGCTACTTCGCCGACGACATGTTCCCGCCGATGCGGCTCAGCGCCGACGACGAGTTCGTGCTCCGCCCGGCGCTCTGCCCGCACCACGCGCTGGTGTTCCGCGCCCGGGGCCGCTCCTACCGGGAGTTGCCGCTGCGGATCGCGGAGCTGGGCGGGATGTACCGCTCGGAGCGCTCCGGCGTGCTCGGCGGGCTGTCCCGGGTACGTGCCATCTCGCTCAACGACGCGCACACCTTCTGCGCCCCGGACCAGGTCGGCGCGGAGGTCGTCGAGATCCTCCGGCTGATGCGCGCGGCGCACTCCGCGCTTGGCGTCCGTCCGGCGGGGTTCCGGCTGTCGCTGCGCGGGCCGGGCGGGAAGTACGTCGGCGACGACGCCCAGTGGGCCCGCGCCCAGGACCTGCTCCGCGGCGCGTTGGCCGGGGTGGAGTACGTCGAGGCCCCCGGAGAGGCCGCCTTCTACGGCCCGAAGATCGACATTCAGATCGTCGACGCGGCCGGCCGCGAGTCGACCATCTCCACCATCCAGGTGGACTTCGACAAACCGGAGAAGTTCGACCTGTCGTACACCGATTCCGACGGCAGCAGGCGTCGGCCGGTCATGCTGCACCGCAGCCTGGTCGGCAGCATGGAGCGGCTGTTCGCGTACCTCATCGAGGTGCACGAGGGCGCGTTCCCGGCCTGGTACGCGCCCGTCCAGCTGGTGTTGCTGCCGGTGGACGACGGGCAGGCCGACGCGGCGGCGGAACTGGCCCGGCGGGCCGTCGACGCCGGCCTGCGGGTCGAGGTCGACGCCGCCGGCTCGCTGGGCGCCCGGGTACGGGACGCGACCCGCCGCCGCGTCCCGTACCTCGGGGTGCTGGGTGCCCGGGAGGCGGCCGACGGCGCACTCGCGCTGCGCCTGCGCGACGGCCGCTCCCTGGCCCCGATGCCCGCCGCCGCCATGCTCGCCCTGATCGGCCGGCAGGTCGCCGCCCGCGCCGCCGACCTGCTCCCGGCGGACTGATCCGCCCACCGGGCTGAGGTGGACCGTCGATCGTGTGGCGCGCACGGCGGTCCGCCCTCAGACCGAGGCCGGCTGGGCCCCGGCGGGCGCGGCTGGTTCCTCGTCGACCGCGGCGCCGTTGAACTGCGAGCGGTAGAGCCGGTGGTACGCGCCGTGGGCGGCGAGCAACTGCTCGTGGGTGCCCTGCTCGACGATGCGGCCGTTCTCCATCATCAGGATCAGGTCGGCGTCGCGGATGGTGGAGAGCCGGTGCGCGATGACGAAGCTGGTCCGGTCCGAGCGCAGCGCCGCCATCGCCCGCTGGAGCAGCACCTCGGTGCGGGTGTCCACCGAGCTGGTCGCCTCGTCCAGGATCAGCAGGGACGGCTCGGCGAGGAACGCCCGGGCGATGGTGATGAGCTGCTTCTCGCCGGCGCTGACATTGCTGCCCTCCTCGTCGATGACCGTGTCGTAGCCATCGGGAAGGCTGCGCACGAACCGGTCCACGAAGGTGGCCCGGGCCGCGGCGATGATCTCCTCCTCGGTCGCGTCCGGCCGGCCGTACGCGATGTTGTCGCGGATGGTGCCGCCAAAGAGCCAGGTGTCCTGCAGCACCATGCCGATCCGTCCGCGCAGGTCGTCGCGGCGCATCGCGGTGATGTCCACCCCGTCGAGGGTGATCCGGCCGGCGTCCAGCTCGTAGAACCGCATGATCAGGTTGACCAGGGTGGTCTTGCCGGCACCGGTCGGGCCGACGATGGCCACCGTGTGCCCGGGCTCGGCGACCAGCGACAGGTCGTCGATCAGCGGCTTGTCCGGCGTGTACCGGAAGGAGACGTGCTCGAACTCGACCCGGCCGTGCGGGTCGACGACCCGGGCCGGCTGGGCCGGGTCGGGGCTCTGCTCGTCGGCGTCGAGCACCGCGAAGACCCGCTCGGCCGACGCCACCCCGGACTGGAGCAGGTTCGCCATCGAGGCGAGCTGGGTCAGCGGTTGGGTGAACTGGCGGGAGTACTGGATGAACGCCTGCACGTCGCCCAGGCTCATCGTGCCGGAGGCCACCCGCAGTCCGCCGACCACGGCGATGGCCACGTAGCTCAGGTTCCCGATGAACATCATCGACGGCATGATGATCCCGGAGATGAACTGGGCGCCGAAGCTGGCCCGGAACAGCTCCTCGTTCTTCGCGTGGAACGCGGCCTCCACCTCGCGCTGCCGGCCGAAGACCTTCACCAGCTCGTGACCGGTGTACGCCTCCTCGATCTGGCCGTTCAGCTCGCCGGTGTGCTTCCACTGGGCGATGAACTGCTTCTGCGAGCGCTTGGCGATGCGCTGGGTGACCAGCACCGACAGCGGGACGGCGACCAGAGCCACCAGGGCCAGCAGCGGGGAGATCCAGAACATCACGGCCAGCACGCCGATGACGGTCAGCAGCGAGGTGAGCAGCTGGCTCAAGGTCTGCTGGAGGCTCGTCGAGATGTTGTCGATGTCGTTGGTGACCCGGCTGAGCAGCTCACCGCGGGGCTGCCGGTCGAAGTAGGGCAGCGGCAGCCGGTTGAGCTTCTCCTCCACCTCGGCGCGCAGCCGCAGCACGGTGCGCTGCACCACCCCGTTGAGCAGCCAGCCCTGCCACCACGACAGCACGCTCGCCGCCAAATAGAGCCCGAGCGCCAACAGCAGCACCCGGCCCAGGGCGCCGAAGTCGATGCCCACTCCGGGCACCACGTCCATCCGGGCCAGCATGTCGGCGAAGCTCTCGTTGCCGCTGGCCCGCGCCGCCGCGACGGCCTGTTCGGTGGTCGTGCCCGGGGCCAGTCGCCGACCGATCACCCCACTGAAGATCAGGTCGGTGGCGTGGCCGAGGATCTTCGGGCCGGCCACGCTGAACCCGACGCTCACCACGGCGAGGGTGATGATCGCGGTCAGGTGCAGGCGGTGCGGGCGCAGCCGACCGAGCAGCCGTCGGGCCGACGGCCCGAAGTTCATCGACTTCTCGGCCGGCATCCCCGCGCTCATCCAGGGCGGGCCGCCGGCCGGCCGGCCGGCCGGCAGCCGCTTCGGCGTCGCCGCGCCGCCGCCGGGTTGCTGCGTGTCACCGCCCGGCTTCTGACTGGGTACGGTCGCGGTCCGCGACTCGTCGGGCTCGCTCATGCCGCCACCTCCGCCGTCTGCTGGGAAGCCACGATCTCGGCGTACGTCGGGCAGGTCTGCACCAACTCCGCATGTCGTCCCACTCCGACGACCCCTCCGTTCTCGAGCACGATGATCTGGTCGGCGTCGACGATCGTGGACACCCGCTGGGCCACGATCACCACTGCCGACTGCGCGGTGACCGGGCGCAGTGCCGCCCGCAGCCGCGCGTCGGTGCCGAGGTCGAGCGCGGAGAACGAGTCGTCGAAGAGGTAGATCTCCGGCTGCCGGACCAGGGCCCGGGCGATGGCCAGGCGTTGCCGCTGCCCACCGGAGACGGTGCTGCCGCCCTGGGCGATCGGCGCGTCCAGGCCGCCGGGCATCTGGGCCACGAAGTCGCGGGCCTGCGCGATCTCCAGCGCCGCCCACAGTTCCTCGTCGGTGGCGTCCGGGTTGCCGTAGCGCAGGTTGCTGGCGACCGTGCCGGTGAACAGGTACGGCCGCTGCGGCACCAGGCCGATGCGTCGCCACAGCTCGTCCGGTTCCAATTCGCGGACGTCCACCCCGTCGACCAGCACCGCGCCGCCGGTGACGTCGACCAGGCGGGGTACGAGCGACAGCAGTGTCGTCTTGCCCGCGCCGGTGCTGCCGATGATCGCGGTGGTGGTGCCAGCGGTGGCCGTGAAGGAGATGTCGCGCAGCACCGGCTCGACCGCGCCCGGGTACTGGAAGCGCACCCCGCGCAGCTCCAGCTCGGCCCGGGTGGGCAGTTCGGTGACCGGCGCGGCGGCGGGGACCACCGAGGAGTCGGTGTCCAGCACCTCCACGATCCGCTCGGCACAGACCGCGGCCCGGGGCACCATCATCAGCATGAACGTGGCCATCATCACGGCCATCAGGATCTGCATCAGGTACTGCAGGAACGCGGTGAGCGCGCCGATCTCGATCGCGCCCGAGTCGACCCGCTGCGCGCCGAACCAGAGCACCGCCACGCTTGACACGTTCAGCACCAGCATGACCACCGGGAAGATCAACGCCATCAGCCGTCCGGTACGCAGGGCGGTGGCGGTCAGGTCGGCATTGGCGACACCGAAGCGGTCCGTCTCGTACGGCTCGCGGACGAAGGCGCGGACCACCCGGATGCCGGTGATCTGCTCACGTAGCACCCGGTTGACCGTGTCGATCCGGGTCTGCATCAGCCGGAAGCCTGGCACCATCCGCCGGATGATCGCGCTCAGCGCGACGGCCAGCACCGGCACGCTGACCAGCATCAGCCAGGAGAGCCCGATGTCCTCGCGCAGCGCCATGAAGACGCCGCCGACGCTCATGATCGGCGCGGCGACCAGCATGGTGCAGCTCATCAGCACGAGCATCTGCACCTGTTGCACGTCGTTGGTGTTGCGGGTGATCAGCGACGGTGCGCCGAACCGGGCCACCTCACGGGCGGAGAAGAGGTTGACGTGCGCGAACAGCCGGGCGCGGACGTCCCGGCCGAAGCCCATCGCGGTCCGGGCGCCGAGGTAGACGGCGGCGATCGAGCAGACGATCTGGACCAGGCTGACCAGCAGCATCCAGCCGCCGGTGTGCACGATGTAGTCGGTGTCGCCCCGGGCCACGCCCTTGTCGATGATGTCGGCGTTGAGGCTGGGCAGGTAGAGCGAGGCCATGGTGCCCACGAACTGGAGCAGCACCACCGCCAGCAGCGGTCTCTGGTACGGGCGCAGTTGACCGCGCAGCAGTCGGATCAGCATGACGGTTCCTCCACGTCGGTGGGTCGTCCGGTCATCCGTGGGTCGTCCCCACTGCTGATGACCTCGAGCAGGAACTCCCGGATCACCTGGGCCTTCGCCGGATCGGCGTCGACCGAGGTGAGCGGGCGTCCGGAGTGCATGAGAGCGCCGAGGGCCGCGACCCGCTCCCGGCCGGCGGGGGTGAGGGCGAGTCGGATGCTGCGCCGGTCGCTGTCGTCGCGCTGCCGCTCGACCAGGCCGTCGCGTTCGAGGGTGTCGACGATGCCGGTCAGGGTGGCCGGGCGGACGAACCCCTTCTCGGCCACCTGGCGGTGGGGCAGCTCGCCGTGGCGGGCGAGCGTCATCAGGGTGATCATGCCGGCCTGGGTGAGGCCGTGCTCCTCGGCGAGGTAGCGGTTCCACCGTTGCCCGACGAGGTGCCCGGCCACCACCAGCAGCCGACCGAGCGGCACATCTTGAAGGGTGACGAGTTCCACGGGAGTAGATTAGCTACCTGATAGTCAGGGGCCAAACGAAATCGCCGCAGCGGTGGCGACGAACACGAGTTGCAGGACGGTGCGCTGCCCGAGCGGGGTGACCGGGCGTCCGGCGAGGGTCAGCCTCCGGCCCGCGGCCGAGACGTTGGCCGGGAACATCGCGAGCATGAGCAGGCCGAGCCCGGCTGCGGCCAGCCGGGCGGTCGCCGGGATCAGCAGCCCGGCGGCGCCGACCAGCTCCAGTGCGCCGGTGACGGTGACCAGCAGATCCGGCCGGGGAAGGCCGGGCGGGACCATCGCGATCAGGCCGGCGCGGCGCTGGCCGACGAAGTGCGCGAGGCCGGTCACCAGGAACAGCAGGGCCAGCCCGACCCGCAGCGCGGGATGCCAGCCGTCGAGTGCGGCGACGCCGGCCAGGCCGGCCAGTCGGGCCAGGGCGGTGCCGACCACGAGCGCGATCAGGGGTGCCATCGAAATCCTCCTCGGCGCAATCTTGTCGATGACAAGATTGCGCGACGGAGTGGCATCTTGTCAATGGCAAGATAGGATCCGGGCATGACCGAGACGCGCGGCTACCACCACGGCGACCTCCGTCGCACCCTGCTCGCGGCGGCGCTCGACGCGATCGAGGAGGTCGGGCCGGCCGCGTTGAGCCTGCGCGACCTGGCGCGTCGGGCCGGTGTCTCGCATGCCGCGCCCGCCCACCACTTCGGCGACAAGGCCGGCCTGCTCACCGCCCTCGCCGCTCAGGGCTTCGACCTGCTGGCCCAGACGTTGAGCGTGGCGGGAGACGACCTGTTGGCCGCCGGAGTCGCGTACGTCGACTTCGCCGTCGGGCACCGCGCGCACTTCGAGGTGATGTTCCGGCCCGAGCTGTACCGGGCCGACGACGCGGAGCTGATCGCCGCCCGGGAGCGCGCCGGCGCCGCCCTGCGTTCCGGAGTCGCCGCACTGCCAACCGGAGGCGACGCCGACCGGGACGCCCTCGCCGCCTGGTCGATCGCCCACGGCTTCGCAACCCTCTGGCTGGCCAACGCCCTCCCCGACCGGGTAGGCGACAACCCGAGCGAGGCGGCCCGCCAAGTCCTGAGCCGCCTAACCCCCTGACCCCACCCCCGGCCCCCGGGCCTCGCCGGCCTCCCTCTCCTGGGTTGATCATGAAGTTATTGCCTCCCGCGTCGGCGTGTCGGGGCAATAACTTCATGATCAACGGGGTGGGGCGTGGGTGGGGTGGGGGTGTGGGGTGTGGGGTTACCAGCTTGTGGGGAGGGGCATTCCTTCGGTGAAGCCGGCGGCGCTCTGCACGCCGACGATCGCTCGTTCGTGGAACTGCGTCAGGTCCCGCGCTCCGGCGTAGGTGAAGGCGCTGCGTACCCCGGCGATGATCTCGTCGATCAGATCCTCGACGCCGGGCCGGGTCGGGTCCAGATACATCCGCGCCGAGGAGATGCCCTCCTCGAACACCGCCTTGCGGGCCCGGTCGTACGGGCTGTCGTCGGCGGTACGGGCGCTTACCGCCCGCGCCGAGGCCATCCCGAAGCTCTCCTTGTACCGCCGACCGTCCGGCTCGGTGTAGAGGTCACCGGGGGACTCGTAGGTGCCGGCGAACCAGGAGCCGATCATCACGTTCGACGCGCCGGCGGCGAGCGCGAGCGCCACGTCACGAGGGTGTCGCACCCCGCCGTCGGCCCAGACGTGCCGGCCCAGCTGACGCGCGGCCGTCGAGCAGTCCAGCACGGCGGAGAACTGCGGCCGGCCCACGCCGGTCATCATCCGGGTGGTGCACATCGCGCCCGGCCCGACACCCACCTTGATGATGTCCGCGCCGGCCTCGACCAGGTCGCGTACCCCCTCGGCGGTGACCACGTTGCCGGCCGCCACCGGAACGCCCGGGTCCAGCTTGCGCACCGCCCGCAACGCCGAGATCATCCGCTCCTGGTGGCCGTGCGCGGTGTCCACGACCAGCGTGTCCACACCTGCCTCCAGCAGCGCGGCGGCCTTGCCGGTCACGTCACCGTTGATCCCGACCGCCGCGGCGATACGCAGTCGCCCCCGGTCGTCCACCGCCGGTGTGTAGAGGGTGGCCCGCAGCGCGCCCTGCCGGGTCAGCACGCCGACCAGCCGACCGTCGGCGTCCACCACCGGGGCGAGCCGGCGCCGGCCGGCGGAGAGCAGATCGAAGCCGGTACGCGGGTCCGCGTCCGCCGGGACGGTGTGCAGCTCGGTGGACATCACGTGCCGCAGCTGGGCGAACCGGTCCACGCCCGTGGTGTCCGCCTCGGTGACCACGCCCATCGGCCGACCGGCCTCGTCGACCACGATCACCGCGCCGTGCGACCGCTTCGGCAGGAGGTGGATGGCGTCCCCGACGGTCTCGGTGGGGCCCAGGGTGATGGGTGTGTCGTAGACCAGGTGCCGCTGCTTGACCCAGGCGACGACGTTCGCGACGACCTCGATCGGGATGTCCTGCGGGATCACGGCGATCGCGCCCCGCCGGGCCACCGTCTCGGCCATCCGTCGCCCGGCGACCGCCGTCATGTTCGACACCACCAGCGGGATGGTGGTGCCGGTGCCGTCACCGGTGGACAGGTCGACGTCCAGCCGGGAGCCGAGGTCGGAGCGGGCCGGCGCCATGAAGACGTCGGTATAGGTCAGGTCGTGCGCGGGAACCGCGCCGTGAAGGAAGCGCACCCGAACATCATTCCTGCTCGCGCCCACTCCCGCCGCCGCTGGTGGCCCAAACCACCCCCACCGCCCGGTCCTGTGCGGCGGGTCACCAGCCGACGGTGTCGGCCGTCGCGCGCGCCGGCGCCGCCGTGGGCTGCGGTCCGTCGGGTACGCCGGCGCCGCCGTGGGCTGCGGTCCGTCGCGTACGCCGGCACCGCCGTGGGCCCGGTCCGTCGTGGGCCCGGTCCGTCGTGGGCCCGGTCCGTCGTGGGCCCGGTCCGTCGTGGGCCCGGTCCGTCGTGGGCCGGTCCGTCGCGAAGCGGGCGGTCCCGGCGGATCGGGTCAGTCGCGGGTGGCTGCCTCGTAGGCCGAGCGAAGCTCGTCGACCGCTCGTCGGGCGTGCGGGTCGGGCCGGGGGACGCCGAGGTGCACCTCGCGCAGGTCGTCCATGAAGCGGGTGAGCAGTTCCGGGCCGCCGTCGCGGAGCAGTTCGGCGCGCACCCGCAGGCGACGGTCGCCACCGCGATGGGCCAGCCCCCACGAGCCGAGCGCTGCCATGATCGGCACTGTCTGAATGCCCGCCTCGGTGAGTGAGTAGGCGGCCCGCTGCCCCCGTCGGGCGTCCTCACGGGTGAGCAGGCCCGCGGCGGTGAGGCGCCGCAGGCGGCTGCTGAGAATGTTCGGCGCGATGCCCTCCTCACTGCCGGCGAGCAGCTCGCGGAAGTGCCGCCGATTGCCGAACATGATGTCCCGAAGAACGAGCATCACCCACGGATCGCCCAGGACCTCGACCGCCTGATTGATCGGGCAACCCGAGCGTGGCGCCGAATCCATCAAGCCCTCCTCGCAAGTGATTGCATCTTGCTATCACCTCATCCTAGGGTAGGTCGAAGCAGTTGCATATCGCTATCACTGAGGGAGGGTCCATGTCGGGGCGATTCGTGTACTGGATGAACGTGTCCGCCGATCTGTTGATCGAGCGTGCTCATGGCGAGCAGGGCGGCGGCACCTGGATGCGCATCGGGGAGTCACTGCACCACGAGTTCAACGCGCGGGCGCGGGCGCTGTCGCTCATGGTCCAGGGGCGCACGATCTACGAGACGATGGAGGGATTCTGGCCGGCAGCGCGCGACGACGACTCGTCGCCCGGCTACCTGCGCGAGTACGGCGAGATCTGGACCTCGAAGCCCAAGGTGCTGGTCTCCCGCACGCGTACCAGCGCCGAGCACAACACCGAGATCATCGGCGGCGACGATGCCGTCGGCGAGCTCGCGGAGCTACGGCGGCGCACCGACGGTGACATCGGCGTCGGTGGCGCCACACTGGCTACGGCGCTGCTCCGGGCAGGGCTGCTCGACGAGCTGCTGCTCTTCACGCACCCCGTCATCCTCGGTACCGGCCGCCCACTGTTCGACAGCCACGACGAGCCGCTGGAGCTGGACCTGCTGGAGCAGGCGCGCTTCGACGAGGGCGTCACTCTCCATCGATACGCCGTCCGGAACGTGCGCACGCCGCTGCCGCAGACCGCGTAACCGACTCCGCGCCGAGCCAGCCCCGCGGCTGCCTCGCCAGCAACAGGGGTCTCGCGCTCGCCCCTCAGGCGATGGTGCAGATGGCGGCGCCGGCGGTGATCACGGCACCGACCTCGGCGGTGAGCCCGCTGACCGTACCCGCCTTGTGGGCGTGCAACGGCTGCTCCATCTTCATCGCCTCGAGCACCACCACCAGGTCGCCTTCGGCCACCGTGTCGCCCTCGGCGACCGCGATCTTGACGATGGTGCCCTGCATGGGAGAGGTGAGCGCGTCGCCACCGACCGGGGCGCCCGCCTTGGCCCCGCCTCCGCGCCGGGTCGGCTTACGGGAGGCGGGTGCCGCGGTGGTCGTACTCCCGCCGAAGCCGGCGGGGAGGCTGACCTCGAGGCGCTTGCCGCCGACCTCGACCACGACGGTGTCGCGTTCGGCCGGCGCCTCGGCGGCGCCGGCGGCGGCGGTGAACGGCGGCACGGTGTTGTGGAACTCGGTCTCGATCCACCGGGTGTGCACGGTGAACGGTTCGGCGGTGAACGCCTCGTCCCGCACGACCAGGCGGTGGAACGGCAGCGCGGTGGCCATCCCGTCGAGGACCATCTCGTCCAGCGCGCGGCGGGCGCGTTCCAACGCTTCGGTCCGCGTCTCACCGACGATGATGACCTTGGCGAGCAGCGAGTCGAAGTTGCCGCCGATCACGTCGCCGGCTGAGATGCCGGTGTCCACCCGGACGCCCGGGCCGCTGGGCAGGCGCAGCGTGGTGACGGTGCCCGGCGCGGGCAGGAAGTTGCGGCCCGGGTCCTCGCCGTTGATCCGGAACTCGATGGCGTGCCCGCGCGGCGTCGGGTCCTCGGTGATCCGCAGCTTCTCGCCGTCGGCGATCCGGAACTGCTCCCGGACCAGGTCGATGCCGGCGGTCTCCTCGGTGACCGGGTGCTCGACCTGAAGTCGGGTGTTGACCTCCAGGAAGGAGATCGTGCCGTCCTTGCCGACCAGGTACTCCACCGTGCCGGCGCCGTGGTAGCCGGCCTCCCGGCAGATCGCCTTGGCGCTGTCGTGGATCTGGGCACGCTGGGCGTCGGTGAGGAACGGCGCGGGGGCCTCCTCCACGAGCTTCTGGTGCCGCCGCTGCAACGAGCAGTCCCGGGTGCCCACCACGATCACGTTGCCGTGCTGGTCGGCGAGGACCTGCGCCTCGACGTGCCGGGGCTGGTCCAGGTAGCGCTCGACGAAGCACTCGCCCCGGCCGAACGCCGCGACCGCCTCGCGGGTGGCCGACTCGAAGAGCTGGGGGATCTCCTCCATGGTCCGGGCGACCTTGAGGCCGCGCCCACCACCGCCGAACGCGGCCTTGATGGCGACCGGCAGCCCGTGGTCGACGGCGAACGCCATCACCTCGTCCGGGCTGCCCACCGGGTCCGGCGTGCCGGGGACCAGCGGAGCGCCGGCGCGCTGGGCGATGTGCCGGGCGGTCACCTTGTCGCCAAGGTCGCGAATCGCCTGCGGGGTGGGGCCGATCCAGGTCAACCCCGCGTCGATGACCGCCTGGGCGAAGTCGGCGTTCTCACTGAGGAAGCCGTAACCCGGGTGCACGGCGTCGGCGTCGGCGCGGGCGGCGACGTCGAGCAGCTTGTCGATGCGCAGGTACGTGTCGGTCGCGCTGTCCCCGCCGAGCGCGTACGCCTCGTCCGCGAGCGTGGCGTGCAGGGCGTCCCGGTCGGAGTCCGCGTACACGGCGACGCTGCCGAGGCCGGCGTCGCGGCAGGCGCGGATGACCCGGACGGCGATCTCGCCGCGGTTGGCGATGAGTACCTTGCGCACCTCGTGGCTCCTCCCGGGAAGTTACTGACCGGGAGTGTATCGGCCACCCGTGATGGCCCTAACGATCGCTCAGTGTGGGATGTGGCACTGACCTTAGTCAAACTTGGCTATTACGCTTGTGTGGTGTCTGCGACTCGGATGATGATTCTCGGCCTGGTGCGGTGGATGCAGCCCGTGCACGGCTACGACGTGCGCCGCGAGCTGCTGAGCTGGAGCGCCGACAAGTGGGCGAACGTGCAGCCCGGCTCGATCTACCACGCGCTGCGCAAGCTCACCGAGGAAGGGCTGCTCCGTGCCGTCGCCACCGAGCAGGTCGGCGCCCGTCCGGCCCGGACCACCTACGAGGTGACCCCCAAGGGCGAGGACGAGTTCGAGACGCTGCTGCGCAACTTCTGGTGGAACCTCAGCGAGCCGTCCGACCCCTTCGCGGTGGCCTTCTCCTTCCTGCCCGCCATGCCGCGCGCGGAGGCCGCCGCGGCCCTGCGCAACCGGGCCAATCTGCTGCGCGCCGGTGTCGAGTCGATGCGTGCCTCCCTGGAGTCGGACTGGGTGCGAAACCGCAAGCCGGTGCACGTGGGGTGGATGTTCGAGCTGTGGGCGGTGCGGGCGGAGGCGGAGATGGGGTGGTGCGACCGGATCGCGGAGCGGATTGACTCTGGAGTGTCGTACCTGCCTGCTGAGCTGGAGAACGTCGAGGGCTGGTCGGGGTGGAAAGAGCGCCAGGAGTCGAGGCCGCCGACCGAGGCGGAATAATCAACGTTGACTAAAAGAGTTATATCGCGTTAGCCTGCTGGCGGCACAGCGGGGGAGTGCGCCGTCCGGCGTCGTCCCACTCGACGGCCGGCACGGCCGGCCCGACCGACCAGGAGCAGAAATGATCGAGACCAGGGGGCTGCGGAAGTCGTTCCGCTCCCGCGCGGGTCGAGAGACGAAGACGGTGGACGCCGTGCGGGGCGTCAACCTCCAGGTCGCCGAGGGCGAGATCTTCGGCTTCCTCGGCCCCAACGGCGCCGGCAAGACCACCACGCTGCGGATGCTCGCCACGCTGATCGAGCCCGACGGCGGCGAGGCCACCATCGCCGGGGCCGACCTGCGCAAGGATCCGGCCGAGGTCCGCCGCCGGATCGGGTACGTCCCGCAGGGCGGCAGCACGTGGGACGAGTCCACCGCCCGTGAGGAACTGGTCCTGCACGCCCGGATGTACGGCATCGGCAAGGCCGACGCGCAGCAGCGCGCCGCCCGCGCGCTGGACGCCTTCCAGCTCACCGAGTACGCCGACCGCAAGTGCAAGACCTACTCCGGCGGCCAGCGCCGGCGGGTCGAGATCGCGCTCGGCATCATCCACGAGCCGAAGATCGTCTTCCTGGACGAGCCGACCACCGGCCTCGACCCGCAGAGCCGCGCCCACATGTGGGACGAGATCCGGCGACTGCGCAGCGACGGAATGACGGTCTTCATCACCACGCACTACCTGGACGAGGCCGACGCGCTCTGCGACCGCATCGCGATCATGGACAACGGCGAAGTCGTCGCCGAGGGCACCCCGGCCGAACTCAAGCGGGAGATCTCCGGCGACGTCGTGCTCGTCGGTCTCGACCTGGCCGCCACCCCGCAGGCCGCCCAGGCGCTCGACGGCGAGCCGTACGTCAACAAGCTGGAGACCACCGACGAGGGCGGCCTGCGGCTCTACGTCGACGAGGGCGCCACCGCCATTCCCCAGGTGCTGCGCCGACTCGACCACGCCGGGCTGGAACTGCGCTCGATCGAGCTGCACCGGCCCAGCCTGGACGACGTCTTCCTGACCAAGACCGGCCGCTCGCTGCGCGAGTCCTGACCACCGGAGAGACGACCCATGAAATTCGCCCGCGACACGTGGCTGATCTTCCAACGGCAGATCCAGCTCCTGCTGCGCAACCCGGTCTGGGTCTTCGTCGGCGTGTTCCAGCCGGTGATGTACCTGCTGCTCTTCGCCCCGCTGCTCAAGCCGGCCCTGAACGCGCCCACCCAGGCCGCCGCCTACAAGATCTTCGTGCCGGGTCTGCTGGTGCTGCTGGCCATCTTCGGCGGCCTGTTCCAGGGCTTTGGCCTGATCGCCGAGCTGCGCGCCGGCGTCATCGAACGGTCCCGGGTCACCCCGATCAGCCGGCTCGCCCTGCTGCTCGGCCGCTCGCTGCGCGACGTGGTCTCGCTCATCGTGCAGGCGGTCATCATCACCCTGCTGGCGCTCCTGTTCGACCTGCGGGTGTTCATCGGTGACCTGCTGCTGGCGTACCTCATGCTCGCCCTCATCGCGCTCATGACCTCGGCCGTCTCGTACGGCGTCGCACTCAAGGTCAAGAGCGAGGACGCGCTGGCCCCACTGATGAACACCGTGGCGCAGCCGGTGCTGCTGCTCTCCGGCATCCTGCTGCCGCTGACCTTCGCACCGGGCTGGTTGCAGGGCATCGCCGACTGGAACCCGTTCTCCTGGGCGGTCGACGGCACCCGCGCGCTGTTCGCCGGCGACCTGGCCAGCGACAAGGTCTGGCAGGGCCTCACCATCACAGCGGTTCTCGCCGCGCTGGGGGTCTTCTGGGCCGCCCGCCAGTTCGCCCGCAGCGTCCGCTGACGCTGGCTTCGGGGTGCCCCCTCCTGAGGGGGCACCCCGAATTCGTGCTGTCGGCGCTGCGCGTTCGGTGGGCTGCCGGCGTTTCGTCGGCGTTCAGCGGTGGCGTCCTTCAGCGGTGGTGGCGCTGAGCGGTGGTGGCGCTGAGCGGTGGTGGCGCTGAGCGGTGGCGGCGCTGAGCGGTGGCGGCGCTGAGCGGTGGGGGCGGTCAGCGGTGGGGGCGGTCAGCGCACCCGGGCGAGGGTGAGGCCATCCGCGATCGGCAGCATCACCGGGTCGACCCGTACGTCGGCGAGCACCTCGTCGTTGAAGGCGGCGATCGCCCGGTCGTTGGCGTCCCGTGGGGCGATCACCCGCCCGCCGCGCAGCACGTTGTCGACGGCGATCACCCCGCCCGGCCGCATCCGGGGCACCAGCTCGGCCCAGTAGACCGGGTACCCGGTCTTGTCCGCGTCGATGAACGCGAAGTCCAGGTGACGCTCGTGCGGCAACTCCCGCAGCGTCTCGCCGGCCGGGCCGATACGCAGGTCGATGCGGTCCTGCACCCCGGCGCGGGCCCAGTAACGCCGGGCGATGCCGGTGTACTCCTCGGAGATGTCGAAGCAGGTCAGCCGCCCACCCTCGGGCAACCCCCGGGCGATGGCCAGCGCCGACAGGCCGGTGAACGTGCCAACCTCGACGGCCTGCCGTACGTCCAGCAGCCGGGTCAGGAACGTCAGGAACGCGGCCTGCTCCGGCGCCACCTGCATGGAGGCGTGCTCGGGCAGCACCGACCGGGTCTCCTCGGCCAGATCCTGGATGATCTCGTCCGGTGGGGCGCCGTGCGCGACCAGGTAGGCGTGCAACTCGTCGGTGAGCGGGATCGACTTCGTGGTCATGAGCGGACGTTACCCAGCGGCTCGACCGATTGGCCGCCCGGCGCGACCTTTGTCCACAGGTCCGTGATCTGCAGCCCCAGTTCGGCGAGGAGCCGACGCAGCAGCGGCATCGACAATCCGACCACGGTCCCCGGGTCGCCCTCGATCCGTTCCACGAACGGCCCGCCCAACCCGTCGATCGTGAACGCGCCGGCCACCGCCAGCGGCTCACCGGTGGCGACGTAGGCGGCGATCTCGTCGTCGCTGATGTCCGCAAAATGGACGGTCGTCGAGGCAACCGCCTCGGCGCGCCGCCCGCTGAAACCGTCGATCAGACAGTGCCCGCTGTGCAGGACACCGCTGCGCCCCCGCATCCGCAGCCAACGCGCGGTGGCGTCCGCCGGATCCGCCGGCTTGCCGAGGATCTCCCCGTCGAACGCGAGCACCGAGTCACAGCCGATGATCAGGGTCCGCTGACTGGTGCCTGCTTCCGTGCTGGTGCCTTCGTCCGTGCCTGTGCCGGCGTTCGTGCCTGCGCTGGTGCCTGTGCCTGCGTCCGTGTCCGTGCCTGCGCTGGTGCCGGCTGGCGCGGTTGCCGTGGCGGCCGGACTCAGCCGGCTCAACACTGCCTCTGCCTTGAGCCGAGCCAACTCCAGACACAGGTCCTCGGCCCGATCGGTCACCACCAGGGATTCGTCCACCCCGCTGACCAGCACGTCCGGCTCAATGCCGGCGGCCTGGAGAGACTTACGACGGGCAGGGCTGGCCGAGGCGAGCACGAGGCGGAGTGGCAGAGAATCAGACACCAGCCCGACGTTACCGGCTCACCACCCACCACACCGGTCCACCCGGCCGCGCCGCGCTCGACGCCGTGCTCTTCATGCCCACACGGCCCGCGCTCTTGATCCACTCCACATCACCGATATCGGCCTATCAACCAGCAACAAAAGCCCCACATCGCCGATATGAAGTCGATCAGCCTGTCGGCACCACCGTGATCGACTCGACATCATGGATATCGGGGTATCCCGCTCGCCCGGACACCCCGATATCAAGGATCCCGAGTCGATCAACGCGCCCCGGCTCGATCAGCGACTGATTCTGGGCGGCGGATCATCACCGCGCCGCCGACGCCGCGCCACCAGCGCCCATCCGACCGCGACGGCCACGATCACGGCGAGAGTGGCCAGGCCGCGAGCTGTCGCGCCATCACCGCCCTCACCAGGCCGATCGCCGGCCGCCGCGGTCGAGCCAGTCGCGGCCGGAGCGCTCACCGACTCAAACCCCAACGGGGGTACGTCTGCCGTCAGCGCTGCCACAAGATCGATCACGCCATACCCGTACTCGTCGTCCCGGCCTGGCGGACCCTTGTCGATGGCCGTGGCCGTAAGCCGATGGGCTACCTCCTGGGCCGGCAGGTAGGGGTACTTCGACCTGATCAACGCCGCCGCCCCAGCCACAATCGCCGTCGCGTCGGAAGTGCCTGTGCCTTTGCGGTACTTGCCGTTAATGCTCGTGCTGTAAATGTCGACTGCAGGTGCAACAACGTCAATGTCTGGCCCGGTCACGGAGATATCAGCATGAGTGCCATCCCGGCCTATCCCTCCAACCGCGATGACTCCATCCTCTGATGCTGGGTACCCAACCTTGGTATCGTCCGGCTTATTGCCGGCAGCGGCGACCAGCACGATATTCGCGGCGAGTGCTGCTTTGATGGATCGTTGCAACGGGATACCGGCACCGCCGACCGAAGATATGCAGATCACATCAGCGCCTTGGCGAACAGCATAATCAATGCCGGCGGCCAAGGCGTCCGCCTCCCCTTGGCCGTCGGTAGGAGTATCGCGGATCGGGAGTATCTTTGCATCGGGAGCTAGTCCCAAGGCACCCAAAGTGCCTCCTTGTCCGTGGGCTGCGATCAAGCCTGCCATGCCGGTGCCGTGGCTATTCTGGTCATTCTGGCCATCGCCGTTACCGTCTGGGACAATATCGATCCCACGAAGCAGGTTGTTCCGCAAATCAGGGTGCGGTTGAACTCCCGTATCTGGAACTGCGACGATTACCCCCGCACCGTGTGTGATCTGTTGCGCGTCGGAAGCTCTGAGGTATTCCAAATGCCATTGATCCGCCCGGACCCGTTCGGCCTCGCTGGGTTCGCTGTTCGGCTGGCCAGGGCTGCCTCTCGTAGGTAACGCTGTTGGTGCGATTAGCGACAGAAGAGCGGCAAATGCTGTCAGGCTCTGCCGGCTGAAGTGTTTCACCGATCGAGGCCGATGGCCGGTCCTGGGTCAGGTGGGCCAGGCTCCTCCGGCGAACGAACAACAGGGTTGACGCCCTGGTCGGTCTTCCATGGATGGTCGGGATCCCAGGCGTGCCCCTCTTCTTCATATCCGTTTTTAGCGGGACGGCCAGGGGGGTAGCTTGTGCCGTAATTGCCGCTTGTACCAGGGGCGCCACCGATAGGCGAGAAGGCGTGTCCTCCGGCCGCACTACGGCCACTGCCCGGCCGCGAGCCGGCACCGCCGGTCGGCGTGGTGCCGGCACCGCCACCGCCTATTACGCCGCCGATCGGATTAACCTTCCGCGTTGGATTCCCAGCGGACGCAGGCGAGCCGAGTCCGGAGCCAGGCGTACCACCGATAAGGCCGTTAGTTGGCGTCGATCGGGCCTGCGGGGCCGTCGGAACTCGGGAAACGCCCTTGGCCGCTCCGCTCGCGGACCGCCCGATAGCGTCGGTTTGCCCTTGCGGCGGCACCTGCGGCGGAACGAGAGAGCTGGGTGGTAGTGAAGGTGCCGTCCCGAAGCCCGTCGCCGGTATGTTCGGTGTAACTCCCGATAACCCTCCGTTTGGCAGTGCTGGTGCAACGCCAGCACCAGCACTGCCAAGTACTGGCCCCACGGCGGCTGTCTGAACGGGATGCGAGCTGCCAGCTGGATTTGGCGAGGGTGGGCGGACGGCTGTGTCGGGGGCGATTGGCACTGGAACAATCGGCGGAATCGTCGGTCCGGTGCTGGCATCGTAAGCGTCTGTGCTGGAGGGGTCTCGCCTAAACCTCGGGGGTGGCGGCGGGGGTTTTTGGAGGGTGGCTTGGGCTTGTTGGAGTTCGCCGCTGAGGTTGAACATCATGGCCCGCGCCTGCACGTTCAGCCGTTCCAGGTCGCTGTCTGTCACCGGTGACTCGACGACCCGGTTGCCCATGATCGCTTTGGGGTCGGCGGCTGTGGCGTCGTACGCCTGCTTCTGCTGGAGCTTGGTCGCGTACTCCTCGTGGATTTTGCGAAGCTCGGCGCGGGTGGTGCCGATGGCCTGGGTGGCGGCGGACAGCGCGGTGTAGTTCGCGGCGGCGGCGTCGTGGGTGTGCCGCACCTTGGCGATCAGGTCGTCGAGTTGGGCGAGGTACGTGCCGGAGGCGGCGCTGGTTTCCGGGGGCCACGTTTCGGCGAGCCCGCGCCGGTACTCCTGGAGCCGGCCGAGGTGGATCTGGGCCAGGTCGCAGACCTTGCGCCACCCAGCGACCTGTTTCCAGTGGTTGGTGGTGTCGTGGTCCTGGAGGCACGCCCACATGCTGTTGACGTCCATCAGGTGCCAGTCGGTCTGGCCGGAGGTGCGGCCGCCACCTCGTTCGATCATGGCAGGACCACCGGCCTCTGGCTCTCGGGACCGGTGGGGTCGGTCAGCGTCGGCGTCCGGCCGCCGGGCAGGACGGTGCCGGGGTCGGCGAGGGCCCGCTGAACGTCCACGGCGCGGGCGGCGGAGAAGGCGTCGCTGTCGGCGTACTGGGTGGCGACCCGGTCGGCGACGGCGGCGAGGTGGCCGGTTGCGCCCCGGACGGCGTACACCATGTCGGCGGTGGCCTGCTGCGTCTCGTGGTGGGCGTGCAGGAAGGTGACCAGCTCGATGAACGCGTCGCAGGGGTTGGGCACCTTCGCGGACATGTCGTCGGCGATGTACGACAGGTGGGGCGCGTAGTTGCGTTCGACCTCGGCGGCGAGCCGGTCGGCGAACTCGCGGAGCTGGCGGATGTCGGCCTCGATGCCGCCGTAGCTGTGCAGCCAGGGCGCCGGCTGGTCCTCTTCGGGGATCATCGATCCTCCCTATCCGTCACGGCACCGTTTCCCTGAGTGAGGTTAACGGCTGGACGCCCACTCTGGCAGCCCCCGCGTGGCGGGTCGGTCAGCGGGGAAGGCCGGAGGCGCGCCAGGTGTCGGGGCGGGCCGGTCGGCCGCTGCGGGCCCACGCGGACGCGGTCAGTGGCGCGGGGGCGGCGGCCGGGCGGGACCGCACGATGACCGCACCGACCAGAGCGGCCAACTCGTCGGCGGTGGGCACGCCGCGAACGACCCGGAACAGCGGCTCTTCGGCAGACATGCCGCCAGGGTACGCGGCTCGAAGTCACGGGAAGCGAACAGTGGCGTGCCGGCGGTGTGAGCGTCGGCGGCTCCGGGTACCGTCTCAGCGATGTCGAACGCGCTCCCCCAACTCGTCGCTGACCGATACCGGCTTCTGTCGCCGCTCGGCCAGGGCGGCATGGGTCGGGTGTGGAAGGCGCGCGACGAGGTGTTGCACCGCGACGTCGCCATCAAGGAGTTGGTGCCGCCCCCCGGCCTCACCGACGAAGAACGCCGCGAGATGCGGGAGCGTTCGCTGCGCGAGGCGCGGGCCATCGCCCGGCTCAACAACGTCAACGTGGTACGCATCTTCGACGTCCTGCGCACCGATGGCGACCCGTGGATCGTCATGGAGTACGTGGCGTCGAGGTCTCTGCAGGACACCCTCGCCGAGGACGGGCCGGTGTCGGTGGCCCGGACCATCGAGATCGGTCTCGGCGTGCTGGGTGCCCTCAACGCGGCCCATAAGGCGGGCGTCATGCACCGCGACGTCAAGCCGGGCAACGTGCTGCTGGGCGACGACGGCCGGGTCGTGTTGACCGATTTCGGTCTCGCCACGATCCCCGGCGACCCGAACGTCACCCGCACCGGCATGGTGCTCGGTTCGCCCGCGTACATCTCGCCGGAGCGGGCCCGCGAGGGCACCGCCGGGCCGGAGGCCGACCTGTGGTCGCTGGGGGCGACGCTCTACGCGGCGGTCGAGGGCAAGTCGCCGTACGCGCGGCCGTCCGCGATCGCCACGCTTGCCGCGCTGGCCACCGAGCCGATGCCGCCGCCGAAGAACGCCGGCCCGCTCAAGGCGGTCCTCACCGGGCTGCTTCAGAAGGACCCGAACGAGCGGATCACCGCCGAGGTGGCCGAGCGGCTGCTGCGCCGCGCCGGAGGCAAGCGGGCACGGGGGATCTCACTGCTCGATGGCGTACGCCGGCCGGGGCCGAACGGTCCACGCGAACCGCGCCCGCCGCTCGTGCCGGCGCCGCGCCCCGCCGAGGAGAGCGCCGCCCGCCCGGTGTCGCCGCCTGCGCCGCGTACCCCGCCGCCGGTCGCCGCGGCCGCGGCCGGGCCGGCAGCGGTCGACGCCTCGCCGACGGAGGTCGTGCCGGCCGACGCCGACCCGACGGCGGCGGTGCCGGCCGAGCCGACCGCGACTATCGACCGTCCGGCCACGTCCGACGCCGACCCGACCGCGACGGTGGCGGCCGCCGACGACAACCCCGACGACGGTACGACGGAGCCCGACGACGAGCCGACGGCCGTCGACGAGCCGACGGCCGTCGACGAGCCGACGGCCGTCGACGGGCCGCCGGTGGCGCCGGAGCAGCGCAAACCGTCGGCCCCGACGTCGGTCATGCCGCCGGTGAGTCCGGCCGGGCGCGCGGCGGTGCCGGTGTTCGACGGTACGAAGCCGACCAACACCCGCCGGAACGTCCTGATCGGTGCGCTGGTGGCCCTGCTGCTGGTCGGCCTCGTGGTGATCGTGCCGATGCTGACCAAGGGCGACGACAACGAGAGCCCGCAGGCCGACGCGACGACCGGGGCGGCCGCGTCGTCGGCCCCGGCGCAATCCTCCGCTCCGGCGGCGCCTGCACCCACCACGGGCGCACCGAGTGCGACGCCCTCGGCCACGCCGTCGGCCGACCCGAACGCGCTGCCGGCGGGTTGGAAGCTGCACAAGGACCCGGCGGGTTTCTCCCTGCCGATCCCCGACGGATGGGTCCGCAGGCAGCCCGACGGCAACACGGTCGTCTTCGACGAGGCCAACGGGCCGGGCGAGCTGCTCGTGCAGTGGACGCCGACGCCGAAGAAGGACGCGTACGCGGACTGGAAGAGCATCGAAGGCGGCCGAAAAAACGAAGTCAAGAACTACCAGTACATCAACATCACGCACTGCAACTTCTGGAAGACCTGCGCGGACTGGGAGTGGCTGGAGACCCGGGACGGTACGCGGATCCACGTCCGTAACCGCGGGTTCGTGACGGCCACCAACCGGGGTTACGCCCTGCGGTGGGAGATCGCGGAGAAGGACTGGCAGGCCAACCTGCCGAACTTCGACCGGATCGCCAAGGGCTTCGTGCCCGACCGCCAGGACTGAAACTCATTCGCATGACCTTGCGTCGTCCGGGGTAATTGACCTTCGACGACGGAAGGAGGTACGACATGGGTTACCGACGGAGGGACGCCAAGCCCCGGCTGGCACTGTGGATGCTCGTCGCGTTCGGCGACGCGGTCCTGTTGCTGGTCGCTGCGGGGGTTCCGGCGTTCATCGCACTGCTCAGTGTCGTGACCGTGGCCGTCTGCGGGGTGGGCGCCTGGCGGCTGAGCCGGCGGGGAGCGCTTGCTCCCGAGGAGGCTCGGGCGCAGGCCCTGAGCGAGACCCAGATGCCGGCCCTGAGCCGTCGGCGGGCCTGACCCGTACGCGGTGGCGTGGCGGCAGCCGGACCGATTGTCGACCGTGAGGTGACCGTCGATCCCGCTGCCGCCAACCGCCCGATCAGGTGTTGTTGGCCAGCGCGATCAGTCGGCTCCGGTCACCGTTCCAGTAGTTGCGGTCCACGTTGCCGCTGATCCCGGAGACGGCGCCGCTGCTGGTGTACTGCCAGAAGCTCCACACCGGCGCACCGGCCGGCAGGGCGCCCGGCGTGCTCGACCAGCGGGCCAGCCAGAGCGGGTGGTTGGCCCACGGGCCGGTCCAGCTGCCCGTGCACTGGTTCCACCAGCTGGTGGTGGTGTAGATGACCGCGTACCGGCCGGTGCGGGACCGGTAGGTGTTCAGGAAGTCCTGCACCCAGTTGCGCATCCCCGTGGTGCTCAGCCCGTAGCAGTAGCCCCCGCTGTACGGGTTGGCCTCGATGTCCAGCGCCGCCGGCAGGGTGCGGCTGTCGGCCGACCAGGCGCCCCCGTTGGACGCCAGGTAGTTGGCCTGGGTCGAGCCGGCGGAGATGTTGGGCCGGGCGAAGTGGTACGCCCCGCGGATCACCCCGGCGTTGTACGCGTTGACGTAGTTCGCGTTGAAGCTCGGGTCCTTGTAGCTGGTCCCCTCGGTTGCCTTGATGAAGGCGAACTCGATGCCCGCGTTGCGGACGCTGGTCCAGTTGATGCTGCCCTGGTAGTTGGACACGTCGACGCCGGCGGTGGTGGCCGCCGCCGCCGGGCCGGCGGTCGCAACGAGGGTCGCCGCCGCGGCGGCGAGGACGGTGAGGCCGGCCGCGAGCGCGCGGCGCAGCGATGATCGGGTACGGGCCATGAGTGCCTCCAGGGACGCTGGTCTATTGACGCCCATCTTTGGAGGTAAGTGCCCTTGATCGCAAGAGCTGTCGAGGAAACTTTCATCGACGACTGTCGGTGGTCTCTGGCGATTGCGCTGGGAACGGATCAGCGCAGCGTGGCCGGGTCGAGCTGCAAGCGGAAGGGCTCGGCCACGGTCAACGTCTCGCCGGCCTTGGCGACCTGGTCCTCGACGTAGTGCTCGCCGTCCAGCCGGTAGAGCCGCAGCGAGTGACCGTCGCCGTCCTGCTCGACCAGCAGGTACCAGGGGATTCCCGCGATGGCGTAGAGCTGCATCTTGAGCAGGCGATCGGCAGCCGCATTGCCGGGCGGCAGGACCTCGCCGACGAGGACCACCTCAACGGCCTCCACCGCGGTGCCCTCGTCGTCGGTGTCGGCGACGACCAGGTCCGGGATGGCGATCCGGTCCACCCCGAGCCTGACGTTGACCGCTCTGAAAACCGCGAGGCCAGCGGCAGCACGCTCGACGTGGTTCGCCAGTCGACGTGAGACCAACTGATGCCGCTTGCTCGGGACCGGGCTCACCAGCAGGCTCCCGTCGAGCAGTTCGATCCGGTCCGGGGTCTCACCGAGGGCAAAATAATCGTCCTCGGTCCAGGGGCCGAGGTGGTGCTCCAAGGACACCAATCCTCCGGCTTCGCTTGTCATCCGATCAGTTTCGAGCGTGACGAGCCGGTGCCTCGGGAACGACACGGAACGCCGCCGGTAGGCTCGCGCCCCATGATGTCGATCGACGGGCTGGGCGAGAAGTGGGACACGCTGTTCGGCGCTCAGCCGGACCCGCCCCCGCTGCTGGTGCTGATAACCGCCGCAGTCGCGCTGGTGGTGGTGTCCACCCGGCTGCCGTGGCGGATCGCCCGCAACGCCATCACCATTGCGCACGAAGGCGGGCACGCGCTTGTCGCCCTGCTCACGGGCCGTAAGCTGCGCGGCATCCGGCTGCACTCGGACACCTCCGGCCTGACGCTCTCCGCCGGTCGGCCCACCGGGCCGGGCATGATCCTCACGCTGCTCGCCGGCTATGTCGCCCCGCCGCTGGTCGGGCTGGCCGGCGCGTGGCTGCTCGGCGGCAACCGGATCACGCTGCTGCTCTGGGTGGCGGTGGCGCTGCTGCTCGCCATGCTGGTCATGATCCGCAACGCCTTCGGCGTGGTGTCGCTGCTGGTCACCGGGGCGCTGGTGCTCGCCGTCTCGTGGTACGCCACGCCGCAGGTGCAGGCCGCGTTCGCGTACACCGGGGTGTGGTTCCTGCTGCTGGGCGGGGTGCGGCCGGTGGTGGAGCTGCAACGGCTGCGCTCCCGCGGCCGGATGCCCGCCTCCGACGCCGACCAGCTCGCCGGGCTGACCCCGTTCCCGGCGTTCTTCTGGGTGGTCCTCTTCGCCCTGGTCAACCTGGCCGCCCTGGTCGCCGGCGCGCTTCTGCTCACCGGCTCCATCCTCACCGACGCCGGCCTGACGCTCTGACCCTGCCGGGGCAGAATGAGGCCATGCGATACGTGATCATCGGGGCGGGCGCGGTCGGCGGGACCATCGGCGTACGGCTGGCACAGGCCGACCGGGACGTGACCCTGGTGGCGCGCGGCGCGCACCTGGACGCGATCCGGGAGCGCGGTCTGACGCTGCGGCAGCCCGACGGCGACGTGACCGCCCGGCTGGCTGCCGTCGACGGCCCGGGCGACCGACCGTTGCCGGCCGACACGGTGCTGGTGCTCACCGTCAAGTCGCAGGACACCGAGGCCGCGCTGGCGACGTGGGTGGACGCGCCGGTCGCCGGTGGCGGCACGGCCGGCGAGCGGCTGCCACTGGTCACCGCGCAGAACGGGGTGGCGAACGAGCGGGCCGCCCTGCGGCTCTTCGCCGACGTGCACCCGATCTGCGTCTGGCTGCCGGCCACCCACCTCGACCCGGGCGTGGTGGTGGCCAACGGGCACCCGCACCCCGGGATGCTCCACATCGGCCGGTACCCGGGCGGCGCCGACGACGCCGACCGGGCGATCGCCGCCGACCTGACCGCCGCCGGCTTCGTCGCGCCGGTGCGCGAGGACGTGCTGCGCTGGAAGTACGGCAAGCTGCTCAGCAACCTCGGCAACGGCCTCCAGGCGTTGCTCGGGCAGGACATCCCGGACGCGTTGGCCGAGCGGGTACGCGCCGAGGGCGTCGCCGCGCTCGCCGCCGCGCGCATCCCGCACACCTCCCCGGACGAGGAGAAGGCCGAACGCGGCGACCTGGTCCAGCAGCGCCCGGTCGACGGCGCGGGCCGCTCCGGTGGATCCACCTGGCAGAGCCTCGCCCGGGGCGCCGGCTCGACCGAGGTCGACCACCTCAACGGAGAGATCGCGCTGCTCGGCCGGCTGCACGGCGTACCGACGCCGGCCAACGTGGCCGTGCAGCGGGCGGTACGGCGGGCCACCCGGGAGCGGATCGCGGCCGGCGCGTTCCCGCTCGCCGAGCTGGAGAAGATGATCGCCTGACCGGGGCAACCGGCGGCCGTGCCCGGCGCGTGTTCCCTGCGACCGACACGGGGAGGTAGCGGGTGCCGGACGTCGACGGGTTCGACGAGTTCTACCGGGGGAGTCGACAACGGCTGCTCGGTTTCGTCTACGCCCTCACCGGCGACCGGGTCGAGGCCCAGGACGCGGTGCAGGAGGCGTACATCCGGGCGTGGCAGCGCTGGTCGACGATCAGCGGGTACGACGACCCGGAGGCGTGGGTGCGGGTGGTGGCCAGCCGTATCGCGGTCAGCCGCTGGCGCAGCCTGCGCAGTCGCGCCCGCGCGTACCTGCGCCACGGGGCGACCGAGACCGTGCCCGGGCCGGGCACCGACACGGTCGAGGTGGTCGCCGCGCTGCGTCGACTGCCCGAGGAGCAGCGCACCGCCATCGCCCTGTACTACCTGATGGGCATGCCGGTCGCCGAGGTGGCGCGGGAGACCGCCGCCCCGGTGGGCACGGTCAAGGCCCGACTCTCCCGGGGGCGTACCGCGCTCGCCGGTCTGCTCGCCGTCTCTGATCTGGAGGAGGCAACCGATGCGTGACGACGACCTGGCATTCGTCGAACGGGTCCACCGGGACCTACGTGACGTCAGGTGGCCGGAGCCCGAGGAGATCCGGGCGACCGCCCGCAGGCGTAGGCGTCGCACTGTCGCGTTGGCGGCGGTCGCGGTGCTCGCGGCGGTGACCGGCCCGGCGTACGCCATGACGGAACGCACGTCGGCTCCGCCGACTGCTGCCTTGCCTGCGGCGACGCAGAGCCCCGCCCGGGCGGAGATCCCACTTGACTCCCTGCTGACTGTCACCGAGGTGCCGGTGAAGAGCGCCGTGCAGCTCGGCGAAGCCGGCCTCGGTGAGGCCGTCCGGTTGGACCCGACGCTGCAGAGGTGCGGCGACGACCGGGGCGTGCCTGGGGTTCCCGCGTACTCCCGTTACTCGCGGTCGCAGACCCTGTTGTCGCCGACGAAGGACGGCGCCGCGCCGGTGCGGGTCGAACTCAGCCAAGACGTCTACCGCCTCGATCCGCTGGTGGGCGCGCGAGTCTTCACTCATCTGAGGGCGCTGCTCGACGCCTGCCCCGAGTGGCATCTCGCCGAGTCCATCGTGGTGGCGGGCGAGACGACGCCGAACGAGAGCAAGCACGCCTGGGAGACGGCGGCGAGCAACTTCGCAGGTGACGAGTCGATTCTGGTGCGCCACGTGCCGTTCGCTCCCCGTGGCCCGGCCTCCGGAAGGACGCTGCAGCGCTCCAGGCCGTTCGGGATGACCGTCGTGGTCCGGGTAGGCGACCTGATCACGGTACTGGAGCCCAATCCGGACCTGGGCCTACGCGACGCGGATCTTGAGGCGCTGGGCCGCACGGCCGCCCGGCGAATGTGTGCCGCCGCGAACCCGGCCTGCTGACCCTTCTTGACCCGCACAACATCAGGGATGTCGCTGCCTCCCGGGGCCGGGAGGCACTTTCCCCGAAGTTGCGCGGACCAAGCGAGCAGGGCGTCGCGCCTCAGAGCGGGATGTTGCCGTGCTTCTTCGGCGGCAGGGTCTCGCGCTTCGTGCGCAGGACCCGTAGCGCCCGGACGATCTGGGTGCGCGTCTCGTGCGGCGGGATCACCGAGTCGACGTACCCGCGCTCGGCGGCCACGTACGGGTTGGCGAGGGTGTCCTCGTACTCGGCGATCTTCTCGGCCCGGACCGCCGCCGGGTCCTCGGCGCCGGCCAGCTCCGAGCGGTAGAGGATGTTGACCGCGCCCTGCGCGCCCATCACGGCGATCTGCGCGGTCGGCCAGGCGAAGTTCAGGTCCGCGCCGAGGTGCTTGGAACCCATCACGTCGTACGCCCCGCCGTACGCCTTGCGGGTGATCACGGTGACCTTCGGGACGGTCGCCTCGGCGTACGCGTAGATGAGCTTGGCGCCCCGGCGGATGATGCCGTCCCACTCCTGGCCGGTGCCGGGCAGGAAGCCGGGAACGTCCACGAAGGTCAGCACCGGGATGTTGAACGCGTCGCAGGTGCGCACGAACCGGGCGGCCTTCTCGCTGGCGGCGATGTCCAGGGTGCCGGCGAAGTGCATGGGCTGGTTGGCCACCACGCCGACCGGGCGTCCCTCCACCCGGCCGTAGCCGACCACGATGTTCTGCGCGTAGAGCGGCTGGACCTCCAGGAACTCCCCGTCGTCGAGGACGTGCTCGATGACGGTGTGGATGTCGTACGGCTGGTTCGCCGAGTCCGGGACGAGCGTGTCCAGCTCGCGGTCCTCGTCGGTGATCGTCAGGTCGGCGGGGGCCTCGAAGACGACCGGCTCGTCGAGGTTGTTCGACGGCAGGTACGACAGCAGGGCCTTGACGTAGTCGACCGCGTCGTCCTCGTCGGTGGCGAGGTAGTGCGCGTTGCCGCTGCGGGTGTTGTGCGTGCGGGCTCCGCCCAGCTCCTCCATGCCGACGTCCTCGCCGGTCACCGTCTTGATCACGTCGGGGCCGGTGATGAACATGTGCGAGGTCTGGTCGACCATCACGGTGAAGTCGGTGACGGCCGGGGAGTAGACCGCGCCGCCAGCGCAGGGCCCCATCACCAGCGAGATCTGCGGGATGACCCCGGACGCGCGGACGTTGCGGAAGAAGATCTCCCCGTACAGGCCGAGCGACACCACGCCCTCCTGGATGCGGGCGCCGCCGGAGTCGTTGATGCCGACGACCGGGCAGCCGATCTTCATGGCGAGGTCCATCACCTTGACGATCTTTTCGCCGAAGACCTCGCCGAGGGAGCCGCCGAAGACCGTGAAGTCCTGGGCGAAGACGCACACCTGCCGGCCGTCCACCGTGCCGTAGCCGGTCACCACGCCATCGCCGTACGGGCGGTTGCGCTCCAGCCCGAAGGCCGTGGACCGGTGCCGGGCCAGTTCGTCCAGCTCGACGAAGGAGCCCTCGTCGAGCAGCATCTCGATCCGCTCGCGGGCGGTCTTCTTGCCCCGGGCGTGCTGCTTCTCGACCGCACGCGCCGACCCGGCGTGCACCGCCTCGTCGACCCGGCGCTCCAGGTCCGCCAGCTTGCCCGCGGTGCTGTGGATGTTGGTCCCGGTCTCGGTAGTCACCCAGGGAATATAACGATGGTTCAGGTCGGTGCTGCTGTGCAGTACGCCTCAATACCTCCCGCGGTCACCGCCGTAGGCTGACGGGATGCCGGGCTCCCCGTACACCGATCTGGACCGACCGCCGCTGTCGGCGGCCCGGCTGCGGCGCGCGCTGGTCGCGCCGAACGGGCCGTGGGCCCGCCTGGAGCTGTACGCCGAGACCGGCTCCACCAACGCGGACGTGGCCGAGGCCGCCGCGGCGGGCGAGCCGGAGGGCCTGGTGGTGGTCGCGGAGCGGCAGACCGCCGGGCGCGGCCGGCGCGGCCGGGTCTGGCAGTCACCGCCGCGCGCCGGAATCGCCACCAGCGTGCTGCTGCGGCCCGGCGAGGCCGTGCCGGACCGCGGCTGGGCCGCGGTGCCGTCCACCGGGTACGGGTGGCTGCCGCTGCTCGCCGGCGTCGCGCTGGTCGAGGCGGTGGCCCGGTTGGCCGAGTTGGAGGCCGCCCTCAAGTGGCCCAACGACCTGCTCATCGGCGACGCCAAGTGCGCCGGCGTGCTGGCCGAGGCGGTGCCGGGGCGCTCCTCGGCCCAACCGCCGGCCATCGTCCTCGGCGTCGGCCTCAACGTGACCCTGCGCGCCGACGAGTTGCCGGTGAACCCGACCGGGCTGCCGGCCACCTCGCTGCAACTGGCCGGTGCGGCGGCCACCGACCGGGATCCGCTGCTGCGGGCTCTGCTGCGGGCACTGGCCGACTGGTACGACCGCTGGCGTGCCGCCGGTGGGGACGCCGTGGCCAGCGGCCTGCGCGACGCCTACCTGGCGGCCTGCGCGACGATCGGCCGCGAGGTACGCGTCCTGCTTCCCGGCGGCGACGACCTGACCGGCACCGCCACCGGTGTGGACAACGACGGCCAGCTCCAGCTCACCACCCCCACCGGAACCCGCGTCGTCGCCGCAGGAGACGTGCTCCACCTGCGCTAACCCGCCCCGCGCCCTCCGCCCCCGCGATCGTGCGGTCTCTGTCGTGGCGTGACGGTCTCAGGCCGTGTGACGGCGACCGAAAGTGCAAGATCGCGCAAGGTGGAGTGGGGCCGCGTGGCGGATGTTGTGGCGGGGCTTGGGGGGTTTACGGTCGGCGCGTCGAGTAAAAGGCGTTGGAGGTTGTCGTGGCGTTTCCCGAAGACGTGCTCACGAAGGACGAGCACGTCGTGCTGCACCTGCACCCGCACTGGAAGGCGCTGATCCGGCCGATCGCGGTGCTGGTGCTGGCCATCGCCGCGGTGGTGGTCGGCGTGCTCCTGCTGCCCGAGAGCAGCGGTGGTTCGATCGCGCTGGCCGTGATCGGGGTGATCGCCCTGGTCGCGGTCCTCTGGCTCGGTCTGTGGCCGTTCCTGGTCTGGCGTACCACCCACTACCTGTTCACCAACGAGCGTGTGCTGTTGCAGCAGGGTGTCTTCTCCCGGGACCGGCGGGACCTTCCGCTCACCCGGATCAACGACCACTCGATGAACCAGCACTTCTTCGAGCGGCTGCTCGGCTGCGGCACCCTCACGATCGAGTCAGCTGGTGAACGCGGCCAGTCGGTGCTCGCCGACGTGCCGGGTGTCAGCCGGGTGCAGACCACCCTCTACGAGCTGGTCGAGGCGCAGCACGACAAGCACTCGCTGGGCGACGGGGAGATGCGCGACATCCTCGCCGACATGCGTGAGGGCAAGCCGCTGCGCGACACCACGACCTGATCGCGATCCGCGCTGACCGTCCCGGCCCGAGCGCCGGGGCGGTCAGGCGCGTTGTTCGACCACGGGCCCTGCGGCCGCCGACGGCCGTCCGGCCTCGGACGGCCCGCCCTTCGACGACGCGGCCTCGGCTGGCCCGCTCTCCGACGGTCCGGCCTCCGCCGCTCCGGCCTCGGCTGGTCCGCTTTCCGGCGGGCCGGTCTCGCCTGGTGTGGCCTCGGGGTTCGTCTCGACCGGGCGTAGCGCGAACCAGCCACGGAAGCGGGTCCGCAGCACCTCCTGATCGGGCCGGTTGTCCGGGCCGAGGCGGAGCATGGTGCCGGTGAGGATGACGGTGCCGAGCCCGGGGCGGGCGTCCGACGGGCGGGCGCCCATCACGTCGACCCGGACGGCGAGACGGTCCCCGGCGCGTACCGGGGCGAGCCACCGCAGCTCCTCCAGACCGGGGGAGGCGTCCGCCGCCGCGCGGGACAGCAGGTGATCGACGTACGCCCGCATGAACAGGCTGACCGTGTAGAAGCCGCTGGCGATCACACCGCCGTGCCGACTGGCCTCGGCCAGCTGTGGGTCGACGTGGTACCACTGCGGGTCGAAGCGACGAGCGAAGGCCAGCATCTCGTCGCCGTCCACGGTGACCGTCCCGAGATCGACGGTGAGCCCCGGGACGAGATCCTCGAAGAACAGCTCGGCGGGCGCCCCGGTGCCGGAGCGGATGGCGGGAGGCGTCACCGGCGGGGCGCGCGACGGGTGCCGGCGTGCAGCTCCGCGGCGAGTTCCGCGTCCAGGTCAGCGGGGAGGCCGGCGGTCATCGGTGTGGGCCGTTGCTGGGCGGGAGCCGCGCCGGTCGGGCCGGGCGTCGCGTCGGGGCGATCGCTGGACTCCGCCTCTTCCAGCTCGGAGACGGATTCGGCCAGCTCGGCGACCGGGTCCATCTCGGCCATGGTGTCCCACTCGTCGCGCGGGATGTCATGCCAGGTGGGGTCGGCCTTCGTCTCGTCCTCGGCCGGCGAGACGGGCTGGAAGACGAAGGACCGGTACGACCAGAACCGGAACAGCGTGGCCAGCAGAACGCCGGCGGTCTTCGCCACGTTCAGCCCCAGCAGACCGTGCACGCCGAGCCCGTACTTGGCCGCGGCCACGGCACCCAGTTCGATGAGCAGGCCGGCCCCGTTGAACAGGAAAAACAGGACGTACTCCCGACGAAGCGCCGATTTCGGGCGATCCCGGTACGTCCAGTGGCGATTCATCAGATACGACGTGATCGTTGCGACGACGGTCGCGATCACGGTCGCCTTCAACTGACCGTTGACGAAAACGGTAAGTGCAAGGACATTGAACACCGCGTAATTGATGACGGTGTTGATGCCGCCGACGATGCCGAATTTGAGCGCCTCGTGGATGAACTTCTGCCAACGCTCAGGCAGCAGACGGACAAGACGCATGCGAAACACCTTAGGGCAGTCGGTGAAGCCGGCGATCACCGGCCGGACGAGGTGGGCGGCAGGTCACGCACCGTGGTCTCGGTCGTGCTCCGCCTGCGGAACGGTCGGAGTTCCCGCTTCGACGAAGACGAACCGCCGGTAGGACCAGAATCGGAACAGTGTCCCGAGGCCCGTGCCGACGACGAAGCTGGCGATGTTGTCGGCCAGTTGCGTCTGGAACACGCCCGGCCAGATGCTGCCGAGCCCGTACCGGCTGATCGCGAGGCAGGCCACCGCGATGCCGAGGCCGACGGCGTTGAAGAAGAAGAACAGCGCGTACTCCCGCGCAGGGTTGCTGCGCTGGCGGTGCCGCCAGGTCCAGAACCGGTTGCCGAGGAAGGCGAAGGTCGCCGCGAGCACGGTCGAGATCGTCTTCGCCGTCAGCTGCTCCATGCCGCGCGCGGTGGTCAGGTAGTTGAAGAGCGCGAAGTCGATGAGGAAGGCGATCCCGCCCACGGTGGCGAACTTGCTCAGCTCGCGCACGAGGTGACCGAAACGGTCGAGCAGCCCGCGGACCAGACCCGGTCGGGTCTGCCGGGGACCCGGTTGCTCCCCGGTCATCGTGGCGGCCACGGGACGAGCCTACCGGCTGTCGGCCAGTCGGCGGGGTAGCAACGGCGACCGGACATCGTCGCTCGTGCCGGCCCTTTCGCCCGGTACGCCGCAGTTGAACGCAGCGTGACCAGAGGGGAGGACTGACGCGCCCCGGAACGGGAATCCCCGCACCGGTCGGCCGGGCGGGTTGGCGGCCCGACCGCCAAGCGCGTCGACCGGGGTGCACGACAAGATTTGCGTGAAACTGCGCAGGAAAGCGGGTATCAGATCGTGATGCCGCAGCGTGGCCGTACCTTGTGCAGTTCTTCACAACCAGTCCCACTGACTCGGAAGGCTGCCCGGTTTACGCTGAGGCCAATCCCAGGTTTCCACGAAGGCGGCGCATGGCGTCGCTGACACTCGTGCATCCCATAGATCGGTCAGCGTCGACCACAAGGAGATGTGTCATGGTTGCTCCGGCTGTAGTGCGGGGTATCGATCAGGCCCCGACGTCCCATCCGAAACTGCTTGCCTGGGTCCGTGAGGTCGCGGAACTGACCACCCCCGACCGGGTCGTGTGGGTGGACGGGTCGGACGAGGAGTGGCGTCGCCTCACCGATGAGCTGGTCGAGGCCGGCACCCTCATCCGGCTGAACCCGGAGAAGAAGCCGAACTCGTTCTACGCGCGCACCGACCCGACGGACGTCGCCCGGGTCGAGGAGCGCACCTACATCTGCTCTGTCGACGAGGCGGACGCCGGCCCCACCAACAACTGGATGGCGCCGGCCGAGATGAAGCGGACGATGAACGAGTTGTACCGCGGCTCGATGCGCGGGCGCACCATGTACGTCATCCCCTTCGTGATGGGCCCGGTCGAGGCCGAGAGCCCGATGTTCGGCGTCGAGATCACCGACAGCCCGTACGTGGTCGCGTCCATGCGCATCATGACCCGGATGGGCGCGAAGGTCCTCGACGCGATGGGGGACGACGCGGACTTCGTGCACGCGTTGCACTCGATCGGCGCGCCGCTCGCCCCCGGTCAGCAGGACGTGGCGTGGCCGTGCAACGAGACCAAGTACATCTCGCACTTCCCGGAGACCCGGGAGATCTGGTCCTTCGGCTCCGGCTACGGCGGCAACTCGCTGCTCGGCAAGAAGTGCTACTCGCTGCGGATCGCCAGCGTGATGGGCCGGGACGAGGGCTGGCTCGCCGAGCACATGCTCATCCTCAAGATCACCTCCCCCGAGGGCAGGGTCCACCACATCGCCGGCGCCTTCCCGTCCGCGTGCGGCAAGACCAACCTGGCCATGGTGGAGCCGACCATCCCGGGTTGGAAGGTCGAGACGATCGGCGACGACATCGCCTGGATGCGGTTCGGCCCGGATGGCCGGCTCTACGCGGTCAACCCGGAGTACGGCCTCTTCGGCGTCGCGCCCGGCACCGACTGGAAGACCAACGCCAACGCCATGCGCACCCTGGACCGGGGCAACTCCGTCTTCACGAACGTCGGCCTCACCGACGACGGTGACGTCTGGTGGGAGGGCATGGGTGAGCCGCCCGCGCACCTGATCGACTGGAAGGGCAACGACTGGACGCCGGACAGCGACGGCCTGTCCTCGCACGCGAACAGCCGGTTCTGCACCCCGATCACCCAGTGCCCGATCCTCGCCGACGAGTACTTCGACCCGAACGGCGTGCCGATCGACGCGATCCTCTTCGGCGGACGCCGCAAGGACACCGTCCCGCTGGTGACCGAGGCCCGCGACTGGGTGCACGGCGTCTACATGGGCGCCACGCTCTCCTCGGAGACGACCGCCGCCGCGTCCGGCGCCGTCGGCGTGGTTCGGCGGGATCCGATGGCGATGCTGCCGTTCATCGGCTACCACGCCGGTGACTACTTCCGGCACTGGATCGAGATGGGCAAGGGCGCCGACGGCGACGAGGCGAAGCTGCCGAAGATCTACTACGTCAACTGGTTCCGCAAGGACCCGGACGGCTCGTTCCTCTGGCCGGGCTTCGGGGAGAACTCCCGGGTGCTCAAGTGGGTCGTCGAGCGGATCGAGGGCACGGCCGACGCGGTGGAGACCCCGGTGGGCATGGTGCCGACCGCCGACGCGCTCGACGTCGAGGGCCTGGACATGACCCCGGAGGACGTCCGGATCGCGCTGAAGGTCGACCCGGAGGAGTGGCGCAACGAGCTGCCCCTGATCACCGAGTGGTTCGAGAAGTTCGGTGACAAGCTGCCCGGCGTGCTCTGGGCCGAGTTGGACGCGCTGCGCGCCCGCCTGGATGCCGTACAGCCGCAGCGCTAGGTGTGAACATCGCCCGCCGCGGGCAACAAGGAATCCCATGAGGACGGCCGCCGAGACCGAGGTCCGGCGGCCGTCCGCCGTCCGGGTGCTCACCTTCCTGCTCGCGACGACGGCGGCGGCCACCGTCGTGGTCGAGCTGCTCAACTGGTGGTACGCCCCGGAGCAGGGCTTCGGCCTGGCCGTGCGCACCGGTTGGGCGATGCTGCGCTCGTTCGGTTTCCTGCTGCTGATCGGGCACGTCCGCCGGGGCCGCACGGTGGCCCGTCCCTTCGGGCTGATCCTCGGGGTCACCACGATCTTCGCCGTCGGCCGGCTGATCGTGCCCCGGCAGGGGGTGCCGCCGCTGCCCGGGCTGCTCGGCTTCGGCGTGCTCACCGCGCTCTGTGTGGCGGTGGTGTGGATGCTCTACCGCTCGTCGGCGCTCGCTGGGCATCTCGTCCGGCACCGGCCGCGGCTCGTCATCGACAAGGCCGGCATCTCCTGGCGGGAGACCCCGCCGCGTCGGCCGCAGGCCAGCGGTTGGCTGCTGACCAGCCGAGTCGCGGCGTTCACCTACAGCCCGCTGATGCTGGTGCCGGCGCTGGTGGCCGGAGGCGCGATCCTGGACGACCGTCTGTCCGCCGTACCGGCCGTGCTGTTCTGGTTCGGCGCCGGCATCGCGGCCAGCTACGCGGTGCTGTTCTGCACCGCGTTCCTGATGCGCGGCAAGGACTGGGCACGCGGCCTGCTCGTCGTCGTCACGCTGGCCGTCCTGGCCGTGGACCTGCCACTGTGCTGGTGGCTGCTGGGCGTGGACGGCCTGATCCGCGACGGCGCCCCGCTGCTCGCCGCCGCCGCGCTGGCCCTGTACGGCCTGCGCCGGGCGGCCCGCGCCCCAGACGCCGCCGCCCCGGTCTGAGAGCCCGGCAGACTAAGCCCCGGGTTCGAGCGGTGCGCGACCTGAGAGGGGGTTGGCAGGCACTGTCGAGCTGCCCCGGATATGGACCGGCTATATCCGTACCCCGTGCATGCCGATCCGGCAGTGGCGGGGATCTGGCGCCTGGGTGGGCGGCGGGCGTGGCTCCGGCCGTGATCGACTCGGGATCGCCGAAGTCGGGGTGATCGGGCGACGTGGACACCCCGATATCGGCGATCCCGAGTCGATCAATGCCTGACGTCAGCCATCGGAGCCACTCTGCCCCACCAACGGGGCAGCTCGACAGGCAACGCAGCAGGCGGCGAGGGGGTGGCACTCCGGACTCGCCGCTCCAGGCGTCCGCTTCGTCGCCACCGTTTTGTGGCCGTCGCTGCGGGGCTGCCAGTTAGTGGCCGCGCGACCGTCGCCGCCGGTCTGGGGCCGTCGGTCTCGGGCCGCCGGTCTGGGGCCGCTGGTCTGGGGCCTGTCGGTCTGGGGCCGCCGGGTCGTGGCCGCGCGACCGTGACCGCCGGTTCGTGGCTGCCTTCGGGGCTTGGGGTGTTCGGCTCGGCGAGGTCGTCCGGCTTCGGTGCGGCCCGGCCGTGCGGCAGCGGTGCGGGCGGCCGGGCAGGGGGCAGGATGGCGGGTGATGTCGGTCACCGTGGCCGGTGTCGACGGCCCAGGTGATCGCCGGGCGGGACGGGTACGAGCCGCGCCGCCCCGGTCGGAGGGAGGCGCGCGGTGAGCGACGAGTTCGACGTGGTGGTGGTGGGGGCGGGGCCGGCCGGGGCGGCCGCGGCGCTGACGGCGCGCCGGGCGGGCGCCAGTGTCTTGCTGCTGGACCGGGCCGACTTTCCCCGGGACAAGGCCTGCGGCGACGGGATCGCCGCGCACTCGGTGGACGTGCTCGCCGAGCTGGGCGTGACCGAGGCGGTGGCCGGCTACGCCGCGCTGCCCGCGCTGCGGATGGTCTCCCCGGGCGGCCAGGCGGTCGCTCGGGCGCTGCCCCGGCCGGCGTACACCGTGCCTCGGGAGGTCTTCGACGCGCGGCTGGTGGCGGCTGCGGTGGCAGCCGGCGCGCAACTGCGCCGGCACAGCGTCCGCCGGGTCCAGCCGCGCTCCGACCGGGTGGTGCTCGACGGGGAGCTGTCCGGCCGGGTGGTGGTGGGAGCGGACGGCGCCGGGTCGGTGGTGCGCCGAGCCCTCGGCCACCCGGTGAACCCCGACCGGCACCTGGCACTGGCCATCCGGGGTTACGCCCCGGCGTTGCCCGGCCCACCCGAGCAGCTCATCGTCACCTCGAAGGCACGCTGGCCGGCGTACGCCTGGTCGTTCCCGATCGGCGACGGGCGGGCGAACGTCGGGTACGGGGAGGTGCTGCGCGGCGAGCCTCTGAGCCGGGCGTACCTGCTGGACCGGCTGGCCGCGCTGCTGCCCGGCACCGACCTGTCGACGGTGACCGCGCTGCGCGCCCATCATCTGCCGCTGTCCACGCACCGGCCGGCACCGGGCCGGGACCGCACCCTGCTGGCCGGCGACGCCCTGTCGCTGATCAACCCGTTCACCGGTGAGGGCATCTTCTACGCGCTGCTCTCCGGTGCGCTGGCCGGTGCCGCGGCGGCCCGTGCGCCCGAGGCGGCGGCGCGTCGCTACGCCGTTGGCCTGCGTCGTCGCCTCGGCACCCATCTGCGGCACAGCTCGGTCGCCGCATGGTTGGCACGACGGCGGCGGGTGGTCGACGCGGCGGTCCGGGCGGCCCGCCGGGACGACCGCGTGTTCGACGATGTGGTCGAGCTGGGACTCGGCGACGGGCGGCTCACCGCCCGTACGCTGGGCATGATCGGCATCGAACTGTCCGGCGGGGATCGGCCTCCGAAGGGGTGATCCCGCTGGCGGGTCGCTACGCTGCTAGGTGATGACGCTGCGGAACCTTATCTACTCCGTGTACGAGCGCCGGCTCACGGCGAAGCTCGCGGGCAAGCCGGTGCCCCGACACGTCGGGGTGATGTGCGATGGCAACCGCCGGTGGGCGAGGGAGATGGGCTTCGTCGACCCCAACGACGGGCACCGGGTCGGCGCGGCGAAGATCAAGCATGTCCTCGGCTGGTGTGACCAGGCCGGCATCGGGCACGTGACCCTCTACCTGCTGGCCACCGACAATCTGCGCCGCCCGGCCAGCGAGCTGGACCCGCTGCTGCAGATCATCGAGGACCTGGTGGTGGAGCTGGCCGAGGAGGGCAACCCCTGGCGGCTGCGCATCGTCGGCGCGCTGGACCTGCTGCCCGCCCAGACGGCGGCGGCGCTCAAGGGCGCCGAGGAGCGCACCCGGGACCGCAGCGGCGGCGCGGAGGTCAACATCGCCGTCGGCTACGGCGGCCGGCGGGAGATCACCGACGCGGTCCGTTCGCTGCTGCTGGAGCACGCCGCCTCGGGCGGCACGATCGAGGAACTGGCCGAGGTGCTGGACGTCGAGCACATCGCCGAGCACCTCTACACCCGCGGCCAGCCCGACCCCGACCTGGTCATTCGCACCAGCGGGGAGCAGCGGCTGTCCGGTTTCATGCTCTGGCAGTCCGCGCACTCGGAGTTCTACTTCTGCGAGCTCAACTGGCCGGATTTCCGGCACATCGACTTCCTGCGCGCGCTGCGCTCGTACGCCACCCGCCAGCGCCGGTACGGCGCCTGACCCTGCTGCGGGCGCAGGAGAGCCCGGTCAGGGCAGCCGGGTGAGGGCTCGGGTGAGGAAGTCGCCCAGTGCGGCCGGGGACTCGATGGTCAGGTCGGCGGCGTTGGCCACTTCCTGACCGGTCTCCGGGTTGGCGACGGCCACGCAGACGCCGAAGAAGTCCGGGTCCGCCTCGGCGCGGGCGCGTAGCGCCGCGAACGCCTTGATGTCCGAGACGTCGTCGCCGAAGTACCAGGCGCCGGTGGCACCCTGGACCACCTCGCCGATCACCATGCCCTTGTCCCGGTCGACGGGCGGCTTGAGCTCCAGCACCATCCGCCCGGCCTGCACCCGCAGCCCCAGCCGGTCGGCCTGCGCCTGCCCCCACTGCTGCACGGTCGGGCCGAGCTGCGGCGCGGTACGCCAGTGCAGCGCGACCGAGAGCCGCTTGAACTCGACGAGCGTGCCGGGTGGCAGCTCCGCCCGGGCCAGGTCGGCCAGCTCGGCCATGGTCGGCACCCACGGCAGGGCGGTGGGCTCGGTGACGGTCTCGCCACCGGAGTGGCTGTGCTCCAGCCCGTAGAGACCGTAGAGGTCGACGCCGCTCAGCTCGCCGAGGCGGTCCCGAAGGAACTCCACGGGCCGCGCGGAGACGATCGCGATCCGCTGCACCACCGGGGCCAGCGCCTCGATCGCGGCGAGGGCGTTGGGCGCGGGGCGGACCGCCGTCGGGTCGTCGTCGACGGGCGCGAGTGTGCCGTCGAAGTCGAAGAAGAGCACGGTCCCCGCCGCCCGGCCGGCAGTGACCTGCCATGCCTGATCGGCGTTCAACGGGGTCCTCGGCTGGTGGTTGCCCAGATTCAACGGCGGCACGCGCGTCAGCGTACCCCGGCGTTGAGGGCTCATTCCTGGCCGAGCACCACCGCTCGGCGGCGCGCGATCAGCGTTCGGCGGCTCCTCGTCCGCGGCGTCCGAACGGCACCACCGCCGCGTCCTGCCCGTGGCTGAGCAGGTAGCCCTCCACGAAGCCGGTGTTGCGGTCCCCGGTGCGGGTCTCGATCTCGGTGAGCCGTGCCACCAGGAACTCGGTGAGTGCGCTGATCCGGTCGTTGAGCCGTTCGTGCAGCTCCGCGACGACGGCCAGGATGACCGCCGTGCCGGCGCTGATGAGCGCGAGAAGGTTGACGAGCAGCGGCAGCTGCCCACCGTTGACCGCGAGGGTCACCACGTTGCCGGTCGCCCACAGTGTCATCGACACCGTGGCGACCACGACTGCCCACCACTTCAGGGTCATGGACAGACCCCTCCTTATGTCCCGCAGGGCTGGGTTCGGCCTTGTCCCGTCCCCCCGCCGATGACGAGCCCAAGCAGTACGAGTACGGACGCTAGCGTGCCCGTTCCGACCCCGGAGCGAAACGAATGAACCTGACCAGGCGTTCTTTCGCCATCTGAGGAACTAGCCTGCCTGATTGCCCCTATTTCGGACATCGACCGGCAACGTTGGGCGGTATGCGAGGTATCTAATGGTTTCGCGGATGTGGAACTTCTCCGCGTCCGACACGTTCGGGTCGACGAGGCGGCGCAGCAGGGCCTCCACGTCCGGGTCCATCGGTGGGGCCGGCTGACCGGCGCGGGGGCCGGTCGCGGTGCGGTCCCAGCCGAGCGCGGCGAAGGCGGCGGCCGGGTTCAGGCCCAGGCCCTCGCAGAAGGCGACGACGCGTTCGGCCTCGGGGTCGCTGGCCCAGTCCCCACGGACCCACCGGTTGATGGTCTGCCGGGAGACGCCGGTACGTCGGGACACCTCGGTGCCGCTCCAGGCCCGCGTCGCCCGCGCCTCGTCGAGGGCGCGCCGGACGAAGGTGGCGAAGGCGATCTTTCGCGCATTGGCCGTCTCGGTCACCCCGTGACGGTACGGCCAGCCTGGCTCGGGCGTACGCCCAGGCACGCCGCTGTCACGCAGACGTGACGGTTCTCTCGGATTCGCGGTAAACGATCCAGCGTCGCTCTGGAGGGGTGTCACCCGGGCAGAATAGATGCCCGTAGTGGCGAATGTAAGCGGACGAAAAGCTGATACTGTCACGCCCATGGGACAATCTACGGTGTGTCACGTGCATGAGACGACTGGTGCTCGCATGCGTCACGCCCCCGGCGCCGAGGGGGTGTGGTGACCGAGCTCGCCACCCGAGCCCAGGCCTTCGGGCTGATCGCCGAGGGAGTGGCCGCGGGGCTGAGTGCCCCGTGGCGCCTCTATCTCGCCCGAGGCTGCCGATACCTGTCGCTGAGCGTGGGCGACCGCACCGAGTGGAACGCCTGGCGTACCCACCTCGGCTGCCCCGAGTTGAGCGTCCGGGTCTACGACGCCGGCGGGGAGATTCGCCGCTCCTCCGTCGCCGAGGTCGTGGTGGACGGCTGCCGGATCAGCGTCGAACTGGTCGAGGAGGTCAGCACGGACGACCTGGACCGGCTGCTGGTCGCGGATCCCACCATCGACCCCACCGCGGTCGAGCCGGAGGAACGATGATGCGGCGTCCGGGCCGGGTCGGGGCCGCCCGATGAGCCCGTTCCTCGTGGTCTTCCTCGTCCTGGTGCTCGGTGCCACCAGCTACGCGGCCGGCCGGCTGCACGGGCAGCTCAGCTACCGCATCGGCTACCGCTTCGGCTACCGGCAGGGCTACTTCGACGGTGACCGGGGCGCCTGGAACCGGCGTCGACGCGACGCCCAGGCGGCGATCGCCTCCGCCCTGTCGGTCTCCTCGGCGGGGGCCGTCCGCTCCGCCGGCACGGTGGCCCGCCCCGGCACCACGTACACCGGCTCGTCGTTCACCGCGCCGGCCGCCCCCATCACCGGGCGGCACCCGACCGGCACGCTCGTTCGACGGACCGGCTGAGCCGGCCGGCGGGCCGCCGCGAGCGGTCCCGCCGACCGGCGCCGAGGAACGCGGTGCGTCGTCCGCGGCGGACACGCACCGTCGGGGCCACGTCAGACCGGTGACGGTGGCCCCGCCGGCCGGGATGCGCGCAGGGGGCATGCATCCCGGCCGGCTTGCCGCGCCGTGCCGCCGGCTCCGCGGGTCGCCGTTGCCGGAGATCCACGATCGCCCCTAGCCGGGACGGTCCGCCGCCGCTAGCGTCTAGGCATGGCACGGGGTTCTCCCGAGCCAGCCGGTCCGCCCGGATCTGCGACCTCGCGCACGGGGTTCCGCATCCGACCCCGTGTCCCCGGGCACCGGACGAGGCGGAACACGGGTGGCCGGGTGCCCATCCGTCGGAGCAGGCCTGTGACGACTCGCCGTACCACCGCCGGTGCCGACCAGACCCCGGCCGCGACTGCCACGACCCGCCGTGCCCCCCGGAGCCGCCGCAGCGCGGCAACCGCGCCGGCCGACCCCAAGGAGCCGCGACCAGCGGGCCAGGCGTTCGTTCTGGACACGTCCGTGCTGTTGTCCGATCCGGCGGCGTTCCACCGCTTCGCCGAGCACGAGGTGGTGCTGCCGCTGGTGGTCATCACCGAGCTGGAGGGCAAGCGGCACCACCCGGAGCTGGGCTGGTTCGCCCGGCAGTCGCTGCGCATGCTGGACGAGCTGCGGATCCGGCACGGCCGGCTGGACACGCCGGTGCCCGCCAACGACGCCGGCGGCACGCTGCGGGTGGAGCTGAACCACACCGACGACGGCGTGCTGCCTCCCGGGTTCCGCACCGAGAGCAACGACGCCCGGATCCTCTCCGTGGCGCTCAACCTCGCCGCCGAGGGCCGGGACGTCACGCTTGTCAGCAAGGACATGCCGCTGCGGGTCAAGGCCGCCTCGGTGGGTCTGCGCGCCGACGAGTACCGCCACGGCCAGGCCAGCGACCCGACCTGGACCGGCATGTCCGAGCTGGAGTTGGGCGAGGAGCAGATCTCCGCGCTGTACGCCGGCGACACGCTCGACGTCGACGAGGCGGCGGGTCTGCCCTGCCACACCGGTCTGGTGCTGCACTCGTCGCGCGGCTCCGCGCTGGGCCGGGTGCTGCCGGACAAGTCCGTCCGGTTGGTTCGGGGCGACCGGGAGGCGTTCGGCCTGCACGGCCGCTCGGCCGAGCAGCGCGTCGCCCTCGACCTGCTGCTCGACGAGACGATCGGGATCGTCTCGCTGGGTGGGCGGGCCGGCACCGGCAAGTCGGCGTTGGCGCTCTGCGCCGGGCTGGAGGCGGTGATGGAGCGTCGCCGGCACAAGAAGGTGATCGTCTTCCGCCCGCTGTACGCCGTCGGCGGCCAGGAGCTGGGCTATCTGCCCGGGTCGGAGTCGGAGAAGATGTCGCCGTGGGCGCAGGCGGTCTTCGACACGCTCGGCGCGGTGGTGCACGAGAACGTGCTGGAGGAGGTCACTTCGCGGGGCATCCTCGAGGTGCTGCCGCTGACCCACATCCGGGGGCGCAGCCTGCACGACGCCTTCGTGATCGTGGACGAGGCCCAGTCGTTGGAGCGCGGCGTGCTGCTGACCGTGCTGTCCCGGATCGGGCAGGGCTCCCGGGTGGTGCTCACCCACGATGTCGCCC
The DNA here is from genome assembly GCF_040608295.1 of Micromonospora sp. NPDC005197. Lineage (NCBI taxonomy): Bacteria > Bacillati > Actinomycetota > Actinomycetes > Micromonosporales > Micromonosporaceae > Micromonospora > Micromonospora sp. NPDC005197. The sequence continues at coordinate 64,046 of NZ_JBEXHY010000002.1, forward strand.
AGCGGGACAATCTGCGGGTCGGCCGACATGACGGCGTGACGGCGGTGATCGAGGCGTTGAAGGGTCATCCCCTCTTCGCCCACGTCACGCTCAGCCGGTCGGAGCGCTCGCCGATCGCCGCAATGGTGACTGACCTTCTGGAGGACATCCCGTTGTGATGGGAGCTTTGTAGGCTTTCGTCCAGATTCTGAGTGTGGCGCAGATCACAAACGTGCCGGTTGGTTTCCCATCAGTCTCACTGTGCGCGATGGTGTCCCACGAGCGCCCACGCACCACAGGCATCGTTGGTGATCGTTCGTCCAGGCTCTGGGCGGCATCGGTGACGGTCGGTGCGTCGGCGCGACCGGCTCACCGGTCGGGGCGCTCACGGCACGGCTGAGGGCCACCTGGCCTGGCGCCGCGTCGTGTCCTTGCCCCCAACGAAGGGACCACTTCGTGAGTCGGCTGTGGAGCCGGTTGGGCGCCCGTACGGCCGCTGTCGCGCTGCTCTCCGTGGGCGTAGCCGGTGGCTTCTATCTGGGCCAAGACCGGGAAACCCAGCAACAGGGACTGGCCGCGCAGGAGAGCGTCGAGGTCGACCGGATCGACTTCGCCTACCAGCGCGAGCGCCAGGCCAGCCACCAGATCGCGTTCGCCCGGCAGCGGGCCGCCGAGTACCAGGCCAAGCTGCGGGCGGCTCAGGCCGCCAAGGAGGCCGCCGAGCGGGCCCGCCGCGCCGAGGCCGCCGCGGCGTCGCGCAAGCGCGAGCGCGAGGCCGCCGCCAACGAGGTCGCCAAGCCGTACGAGGGGCGGATCCCGGCGTCCTGCGAGGAGTACAGCGGCAACCGCAAGATCGGCTGTGCGCTGATGATCGAGGCGGGCTTCGGCATCGCCGAGTTCCCCTGCCTGGAGAAGCTCTGGACCAAGGAGAGCGGCTGGAACCACAAGGCCAGCAACTCCTCCTCCGGCGCGTACGGCATCCCGCAGTCGTTGCCGGGCAGCAAGATGGGCGCGATCGCGGACGACTGGCGGACGAACCCGGCGACCCAGATCAAGTGGGGGCTGGGCTACATCAAGGGCAAGTACAAGACGCCCTGTGGCGCCTGGAGCAACTTCCAGAACAACGGCAACTACTGACGTCGCCGAACGGCGGGGCGGGTGGGCGACCACCCGCCCCGCCGTCGTGCGTACGCCCGGTGCGTGGGCGGGACGCGAGTGGCGGTCGGCCCCTTTTGCTGATAGCAGTTGGGGGGTGACCCTGCCACCGCCCAACGGCGACCCCTACCGGTTCGGCACCGAGGCGTTCTACGCCGCCCTCGGCCGGGCCTTCGTCGCCATGTGCGCGGTGGTCCCGTTCCTGTTCCTCATCGAAGCCGTCGACCAGGGGCTCGCGTTCGGCCTGGACGCGACCGCCGGCATCATCCCGCACCGCATCGACGGCCTGGACGGGGTCTTCTTCTCGCCGTTCCTGCACCACGGCTTCGACCACCTCTACAGCAACAGCATCCCGCTGATCCTGCTGGGCACCTTCGTGCTGGCCGCCGGTGCCCGCCGGTTCCTCTGGTCGACCCTGATCATCATCCTGGTCAGCGGGCTCGGGGTCTGGTTCACCGGCTCGCCCAACTCGGTGGTGGTCGGCGCCAGCGGGGTGATCTTCGGGTACCTGGGCATCCTGCTCACCCGGGGCATCGTCGAGCGCAGTTGGTGGAATTTCGCCGTCTTCCTGCTCGTCGGTCTGCTCTACGGCTGGCAACTGGTCGGCATCCTCCCCACCGACGAGCGGATCTCCTGGCAGGGCCACCTGTTCGGGCTGCTCGGTGGCGTGGTGGCGGCGATCCTGTTCCGCCGTCGTCGGCCGGCCGTGGATGGCCCGGACTACTCGGGGTCCACCCTCAGCCTGCCCTGACCTGCTCCTCGGCGCGCCCCTGGGACATACTTGCCCGACCGCTGCGCCCCGCCTACCGTCGAGATCAGCAAGCGTTGATCCGTGAGCGGAAAGCGACGGTACGCCATGCGCGAGGTCGATGTCGCCGTGATCGGGGCCGGTCCAGCCGGCCTCTTCGCCGCGTACTACGCCGGGTTCCGAGGGTTGTCCGTGGCGGTGATCGACGCGCTTCCCGAGCCGGGCGGCCAGGTCACCGCCATGTACCCGGAGAAGCTGATCCTCGACGTGGCAGGCTTCCCCGCCGTGAAGGGCCGCGACCTGGTCGCCAACCTGGTCGCCCAGGCGGCACCCTTCAACCCGCAGTACCTGCTCGGCACGAGGGCCGAGAAGCTGTCGTACGCCGATGACCGGCCGGTGCTCGGCCTGGCCGGCGGCGAGCAGCTCGGCTGCGGCGCGGTCGTGGTCACCGGCGGGCTCGGCAGCTTCAGCCCACGGCCACTGCCCTGCGCCGACGGCGCTCCCGGCGCCGGCATCGTCTACTTCGTCACCGACCCGGCCGAGCTGACCGACCGGGACGTGCTCATCGTCGGCGGCGGCGACTCCGCCTTCGACTGGGCGCTGGCCCTGCAACCGCTGGCCCGCTCGGTGACCCTGGTGCACCGGCGGGAGAAGTTCCGGGCACACGCCTCGACTGTCGCCCGGGTGCTGTCGCTGCCGGTGCGGGTGGTGGTCAACGCCGAGGTCACCCGCCTGATCGGGGACGCCACGGTGACCGGCGCCGAGGTGACCGTGCGCGGCGGAGCGGCCGAGACCCTGCCGGTGGACACGGTGGTCGCCGCCCTCGGCTTCACCGCCGACCTGGGCCCGCTCGCCGAGTGGGGCCTCCGGCTGGACCGCCGGCACATCCTGGTGGACAGCGCCATGGCGACGAACCTGCCCCGGGTCTTCGCGGCCGGCGACATCACCGAGTACCCGGGCAAGGTCCGGCTCATCGCCACCGGCTTCGGCGAGGCCGCGACGGCGGTCAACAACGCGGCGGTGGCCATCGACCCGGACGCCCACCTGTTCCCCGGGCACTCCTCCGACGCTGGCTGACCGTCGGTATCGGACACACACCGGCGCGTGTCCGGACCGAGACGCGCCGGGCCGATCCTGAGGGAATGACGGGGCCCGAGACATCGCGTGACGGCGCACCCACGACGCTGGCGTGGCTCTGCCACCCGGCCACACTCCTGGCCCTGGTCGTGCTGCTGGTCAACGACCACGTGTTGAAGGCGGCGTTTCCCGGCCTGCTCACCGGCAAGCTGAGCGACGTCGCGGGCCTGGTGCTCGCCCCGCCGCTGGTGGCGGTGCTGCTGACGCTGCTGATGCCGCGGCTGCCGGCCCGGGCGGCCGCGTGGGTCGGCCTGGTCGCGGTGGGTGCCGGGTTCGCGATGGTGAAATCCAGTGGGTACGCCGCTGAGCTGGCCTCCTCGGCGTGGACCGCGCTGGCGGGGCCGTCCCTGGTCCGGGCCGACTGGACCGATCTGTTCGCGCTGCCGGCGCTCGGCCTGGCGTGGTGGACTTGGACCCGGGCCCGGACGCGACCGGTGCGTTACCGGACCGCTCGGCTGGTCCGGCTGCTGGTCGTGCTGCCACCGGCGATGTTGGCGGTGGCCGCCACCAGCGCGGTCCGCTACCCCTACGCGCTCGGCACCACGACGCTCGACGGCCGCCCGGCGATCTCGATCGGCGCGGGCTTCGAGGATCCGTACATGCCGGACGAGCCGGCCGACGGCCGTTGGCGGGTCAGCGAGGACGGCGCGACCACCTGGCGGGAGGCCACCGACGACGAGGCGAGCCGGCTGAACAGTCAGGACTCCCCGCGCCAGCAGGCGTGCGCGCCGGACGACTCCCGACGCTGCTACCGGGTGGTCGCCGGACACCTGCGGGTGGAGCAGAGTGACGACGCCGGAGTGACCTGGCGGGTGGCCTGGGAGGTGTCGGACGCCCGGCGCGACGAGTTGGCCCGCCGGTACGAGAGCCCCGGTGACCCCCGTCGCCACTTCTCCGCACGGGAACTGGTCGTCTACCCACACGCCGGGGGTGGCCACGAGGTGCTGGTCGCCAACGGCCGGGACGGATTCCTGCGCCGTCTGTCGGACGGCGGATGGCGGCGCGAGGGCTTCCTCAGTGTCCGGTACACGGACCCCACGCCCGAACTGCCCGCCGTGTACGACGGCGGGCGGGTCCAGCGCACGATCGACGTGTGGCTCGCGATCGCGCTCGCGTTGCTGCTTGGCTGCGCGGTCACCGTGGTCGCCGGTCATCTGGCGATCCGACGTGGTGGCGGCGGTCGTGGCTGGGGGATCGCCGGGGCCCTCACGCTCCTGCTGACCGGACTCGTGTTGAACGCTTCCTGGTCCCAGGTCGACGGCACCGGCGTGGTCACCGTGCTGGTCGTCGTGCCATTGGGCGCGTTGGCGGTGGCGGTGCTGCTCCTCGTACCGTGGCTCGGCCCCGCGCCGGACCGTTGGGTGGGGTGGACCGTGGGCAGCTTCCTGCTCACCGTGATCCTGGCCGGGCTGCCGATGGTCGGCTGGCTCAACGGGACCCCGGAACAGGCCCGGGTCGCGGTCCCGCTGGCCCTGCTGGCCACCGTGCCGGGACTGCTGCTGGGCGTCCGGCTCGCCAGCCTGGCCGACCCGACCCGTGAGGAGAACCGGCGCGATACGCCGCCCTACCCGCCGTACCAACCCCTGCCGCCACGGGCGTCGCTCCACTGACGCCCGGAACGAGCACGCCGACAGGGTAGATCTTGGACACTTTCCGTTAGCAGCTAACGGAAAGTGTCCAAGATCGCCAGCGATGGCGGGTGAAGCGGCCCGGGGTCGTGCCGCGCGGGGGAGCATCTGGTCGTTTGGGATGGGTCATTCAGGTGAACGGTGTGCGCCTGGTCCACCCGACGAACCGAGTGAACAGCGCCTCTGGTCCGGGCATCCCGCTGGATCGCTGAGCACCGACCCAACCAGGACTGAGCCGACACCCCGGCGTCGGTCAGCGGCGGGCGGGTGGTGCCAGCGCGGCGATCAGCACGGCCACCATGGTCAGCGCGGCCCCGAGCAGGGTGTTCACGCCGGGGTGCGAGGCCGCGGTGGGCAGCACCAGGTCAAGCAGGACCGCGCCCACGATCTGACCGGCGATGGTGGCCAGGCCGAGCAGCAGCACACCCGTGAACCGCACGATCGCCGCGGCGATCGCGATGAACACGATGCCGATCGGGCCGCCCAGGTAGAGCCACGGCTCGCTCGGCAGGTGACCGGTCGGCCAGCCTCGTACGGCGAGGTCGATCGCGAACGCGACGAGCAGGGTGGCCGTACCCACGGCGAAGTTGACGAGCGTGGCGGTCAGCGTGTGGTCGGCCGCCGCCCGGACCCGGCCGTTGACCGCCTGCTGCCAGGCGGTGCCCACCCCCGCCAGCAGCGGCAGCAGGGCCAGCGCCAGCGCGCCCGGCGCGCTCAGCCGGTCACCGACCGCCAGGCCGACCGCCAGGACGGTGAGGACCGCGCCGGCCAGCCGTTGCCGGGTGATCGGCTGCCGGCCGGTCGGGCCGATGCCGGCCCGGTCCACGGCGAGGCTGCTGCCGGACTGGCCGGCGACCACGGCCACGGTGAAGACCGCTACGCCCAACGTGCCGATGGTGAGCCCCTGCGAGGCCACCAGGAACGCGCCGCACATCCCGCCCAGGCACTGCCACGGCCGCAGCGCGCCGGCCGCGAGGGCACGCCGCAGCGTGACCAGCCCCCGTCGCCCGCCGGGAGTGGCGGGTACCAGCACGAGCAGCACCAGCAGGCCCAACCCGAACGAGACCACCGCGGCGGCGAAGCCGTCGGCCAGGCGTACGCCCAACTCGCCGTTGATGCGGGACTGCACCGCCACCGCGACCCCGGAGACCGACGCCAGCGCGACACCGGCGGTCCGACGGGTCGCGGAGAGGGTCTGCGGTGTCGCGGTGCCGGTGGTGGTCACTCCTGCTCGGCCAGCGGTCGACCGTCGAAGTCGATGGCGGAGTAGAGCGCCAGCTTCTCCAGCCGGTGGTACGAATCGATCACCCGGATGGTGCCGCTCTTCGAGCGCATCACGATCGACTGGGTGTACGCGCCGCCGGCCCGGTACCGCACCCCGCGCAGCAGGTCCCCGGACGTGACCCCGGTCGCCACGAAGAAGCAGTTGTCCCCGGTGACCAGATCGTCGGTGCTGAGCACCCGGTCCAGGTCGTGCCCGGCGGCGAGCGCCTTCTCCCGCTCCTCGTCGTCGCGCGGCCAGAGCTTGGCCTGCATCGCCCCGCCCATGCACTTCAACGCGCAGGCCGAGATGATGCCCTCCGGCGTGCCGCCGATGCCCATCAGCACGTCGACGTCCGACTCGCCCCGGGCCGCCGCGATGGAGCCGGCGATGTCGCCGTCGGAGATGAACCGGATGCCCGCCCCGGTCCGGCGGATCTGGGTGACCAGGTCGTCGTGGCGGCTGCGGTCCAGCACGCAGACCGTCACCTCGGACACGTCGGTGCCCTTGACCTTGGCGATCCGGCGCACGTTCTCGGCCACCCCGGCGTTGATGTCGATCACGTCGGCGTACGCGGGACCGACGGCGAGCTTCTCCATGTAGAAGACCGCGCTCGGGTCGAACATGGCACCCCGCTCGGAGACGGCGAGCACCGCGAGGGCGTTCGGCATGCCCTTGCTCATCAGGGTGGTGCCGTCGACCGGGTCGACCGCGACGTCCACCTCGGGGCCGGTGCCGTCGCCGACGTGTTCGCCGTTGAAGAGCATCGGGGCGTTGTCCTTCTCGCCCTCGCCGATCACCACGACGCCACGCATCTGAATGGAGTTGATCAGCTTGCGCATGGCGTCGACGGCGGCTCCGTCGCCGCCCTCCTTGTCGCCCCGGCCGACCCAGCGGCCGGCTGCCATCGCCGCGGCCTCGGTGACCCGGACCAGGTCGAGGGCCAGGTTACGGTCGAGATCCTGTGGGATCCGCGTCCTGGTGTTCGTCATGACGGCTGCTCCTCCTCGCGACGGTGCGGGGACGGCCGGCGGCGGAGCGGTCCCGCTGCCGGCTTTGTCGCTGATCCTCACACGATGGCCGACCGGGCGTCGGCGCGGGGCGGTGATGGGCCGGATACCGCCGGTCGGGCGGCTGCGAAGATGGCAGGGTGGAACCCGCACAGCCTGCCGACCGCGTACCCGCCGACCGCACGCCGCCCGGTGGCCAGCCGCCGGTCGACCAACCCGCCGGCGCCGAGCCCGCCGCGACCGGCCCGACGGCGCTGGCCACCGGCGAGCCGGCCCTTGTCGCCGGTGAGCCGGCCCCGGCTGCCGATGAGCCGGCCCTCGTCGCCGGTGAGCCGGCCCAGGCTGGCGGTGAGCCGGCGCCGGACCCGTCGGTGCAGCCTTCGGTGGCCCGGCCGGTGCCGGGTGACGCCGCCGGTGGGCCCGACGACGCCACCGGGGCCGGTGAGCGGTCCGCGCCGCCGCCACGGGTGGCAGCGGCGGCGACCAAGGCCGAGCGGTCGCCCAAGGACATGGCGATCTCGCTGTTGGTGCTGCTGATCCCGATCGCGCTGCTGCTGGCGTTCTACCGGGGCTTCCTCGGCGGCGATCAGGCCACCACTGTCGATCCGGCCCCGGCGATCGAGCAGGCACGGTCGGCGAACATTTTCCCGGTGAGCGAGCCGCATGGGCTCGGCTCCGGCTGGCGTACGGTCAGCGCCCGCTACCAGACCGTCGAGGGCGGCGCGAACCTGCGGATCGGCTACCTCACGCCGGAGGGGCGGGGTGTCCAGCTGCTGCAGAGCAACGTGCCCGCGGAGCAGCTGCTCCCCGCCGAGCTGACCGACCAGAGCCAGCCACAGGGCCCGACGGAGCTGGCCGGGCGCACCTGGCAGCGCTACACGGCCCGGGGGAACCAGCAGGCGCTGGTGCTGCTGGAACCGACCCGCACGGTGCTCGTCGTCGGTGACGCCCGGGACAACGAGCTGCGCGACCTCGCCGGCGCGTTGCGCTGACAGTCCGACATCGATGCGCCCAACGCATCGCCGGTGGGCGTATCCGTTAGGCTCCCTCGGCTCGGTCCGGTCCGCACGCTGCGGCCGGGCCATGTCCATCTCTGTGAAGTGAGAACTCAGTGAACATTCGACGGTGGAGCTTCGGCTTCCTCGCCGCAACCCTGCTCGTCCCCGGCCTGGCCGCGTGCAAGTCCGACGCTGCCGAGCCGGCAGCTGCGCCCAGCCCGTCCGCCCCGGCCGTACCGGCCGACCCGAAGGAGGCGCTGCTCGCCTCCACGAAGGAGGCGGCCAAGGGCGACTTCACCTTCACCCTGACCGGCGCCGACCTGACCGGCGGCGGCCTGGTGCACAAGCCCAGCAACAGCGCGCAGCTGACCATGAAGCTGGGTGACGCCTCCCAGGACGTGTCGATGGAGATGGACCTCATCTACATCGACTCGGAGAGCTGGGTGAAGATGGACATCGGCGGTGCCATGGCCGCCATGGTGCCCGAGATGGCGAAGAACAAGGGCAAGTACCAGCACCTCGACAAGACCAAGGTCAAGGGCATCAAGGACCTCCAGCTCGACCCGGAGACGCTCGACCCGGTCGACAGCGAGACGCTGGTCAAGGGCGTGACTGACGTGCAGAAGACCGGCGAGGGCACCTACGCCGGCAAGATCGACATCAGCGCCTCCACCGAGTCGGTCGCCCTCGACGAGGACGTGGTCAAGGCGCTGGGCGCGCAGGCCAAGGCGCTGCCCTTCACGGCCAAGCTGGACCCGCAGGGCCGCCTCACCGAGCTGGTCATCTCGGTGCCGGCCGCTGGCGAGACCGCCGCGCACGACATCAAGATCGGGTACGCGGGCTACGGCACCGGCACCGGCGCGAAGAAGCCGCCGGCGGACCAGGTCATCGAGGCCTCGGCCGAGACGTACGAGCTGTTCAAGTAGGTCGGCACGACGGATCGGGGCGGCCCAGGGGCCGCCCCGATCCGGCTTTTCCGCACCGGTCACCGCGAACAACCGGACGTCAAGGGCGATTGTCGGACGCGTCGACAGGGAACAAAGAGGGAGTGATCCGGGCGAGCTGCTCGGCCCGGATCGCGCGGCGTGGCCGAAGGGCTGCCGCGTCGCCCGGTTTCCGGCGCCGACCAGGCCGTCGGGTGACCCCCTTGGGAGACACGTATGACTGTTCGACGACTCGGTGCCGGCCTGGTAGCCGCCGCCCTGTTCACGCCCGCCCTGGCCGCCTGCGCCGGCGGTACGACCGGCACCGCTGGATCGACCGCGTCCCCCACGGTGAGCGCGTCCGGCGTACCCAGCGCGTCCGCCGGTACGCCCGTGCCGGGCGACGCCAAGCAGGCGCTGCTGGACTCCACCAAGGAGATCAGCAACGGCAACTTCCGGTTCACCCTCTCCGGCGCCGGCTCGACCGCCGAGGGGCAGGTGCACCAGCCGAGTCAGAGTGCCGCGATGAAGTTCTCCATCGGCGGCCCCTCCTCCGACCTGGCGATGAAGCTCGACGTGATCCACGCCAAGCCGGACAGCTGGGTGAAGCTGGAGCTGACCGGCCCCACGGCCGACAGCCTGCCCGCCATCAAGCAGCTCAACCTCGGCAAGTACCAGCACCTCGACCAGGCCCGCATCAAGGGCAACAAGAACCTCGGCTTCGACTTCGAGAAGGTCGACCCGGCCGGCAGCGCGGTGCTGACCCAGGGCATCACCGAGGTCCGCAGCACCGGCACCGGCACGTACGCCGGCACCATCGACGTCACCAAGGCCGCTGAGGCCGGCTCGCTGAACGCCGCCACGATCGCCGCGCTGGGCACCCAGGCGAAGACGGTCCCGTTCACCGCGAAGGTCGACCCGCAGGGCCGGCTCAGCGAGCTGGTGCTGCAACTCCCGGCCGCCGGGCAGACCGCCGCCCAGGAGATCAAGATGACGTACTCCGACTACGGTTCCGCCACCGCCGCGCAGAAGCCGCCGGCGGACCAGGTCGTCGAGGCGCCGGCCGAGCTCTACAGCCTGTTCAACTGATCGTCGTACGCCGGTGGGGTGGCTCCGGCCGCCCCACCGGCGGTTCCGGCCACCCCGTCCGCGGTCAGGACGCGGGGTCCTGCCGGGCAGCGTCGATCCGCGCCCGAGCGCCGTCCAACCAGCGCTGGCAGATCACCGCCAGTGCCTCGCCGCGCTCCCAGAGCGCCAGCGACTCCTCCAGGGATGTGCCGCCGGCCTCCAGCCGCTCCACCACCGAGGCGAGTTCGCCGCGGGCCTGCTCGTAGCTGAGCCGCTCGTCCGGCCCGGCCTTCGTGTCGTCAGTCATCGCGTCCATCTCAGCACACCCCCGTCCGGGTCACCGCGTCGCCACGTCGCCGTCGACCGTCGCGGCCAGCTCACCGTCGGCGAGGCGGACCCGCAGCGGGTCGCCCTTGCCGACCTCGGCCGCTGCCCGTACGACGTGCCCGTCGGCGCGTTGCACGATCGCGTACCCCCGGTCCAGGGTGGCGGCGGGGGAGAGGGCGCGCAGCCGGGCCAGGGTGTGCCGCAGATCGTCGTCGGCGCCGGCGAGCCGGTGGTCCAGGCAACGGCCGGCGCGCTGACGCAGCCCGGCCAGCTCCGTCGCGCGGTGCTCCACCATCACCTGGGGCCGGGCCAGCACCGGCCGGGACCGCAGGCCGTCGAGGCGGTGGGACTCCCGGTCGACCAAATTGCGGACCGCCCGCTCGAGTCGGTGCCGGGCCTGACCGATGAGGCGTACCTCCTCGGTGAGGTCGGGGACCACCCGCTTGGCCGCGTCGGTCGGGGTGGAGGCCCGCAGGTCGGCGACGTAGTCGACGAGCGGCGCGTCCGTCTCGTGGCCGATCGCGCTGACCACCGGCGTACGGCAGCCGAACACGGCCCGGCAGAGCGCCTCGTCGGAGAAGGGGAGCAGGTCCTCGATGCCGCCACCGCCCCGGGCGATGATGATCACGTCGATGCTCGGGTCGGCGTCCAGCACCTTGAGCGCGTCGACGATCTGCGGCACGGCGGACGGGCCCTGCACGGCCACGTTGACCGTCCGGAACTCCACGGCCGGCCAGCGCCGCCGGGCATTGGTCAGCACGTCCCGCTCGGCGGCCGACGCGCGGCCGGTGATCAGTCCGATCCGGCCGGGCAGGAACGGCAGCCGGCGCTTGCGCGCCCGGTCGAACAGCCCCTCGGCGGCGAGCAGCTTCTTGAGCTTCTCCAGCCGGGCCAGCAGCTCACCGAGCCCCACCTGCCGGATCTCGTCGGCCCGCAGGCTCAGCGTGCCCCGCGCGGCGTAGAACTCCGGCTTGGCGTGCAGCACCACGCGGGCACCCTCGCGCAGTTCCGGAGCGCCGGCGTCCAGCACGTCGCGGTTGGTGGTGACGGTCAGGCTCAGGTCGGCCGACGGATCACGCAGGGTGAGGAAGACAGTCGTGGCCCCGGGACGGCGGCTGATCTGCGCCACCTGCCCGTCCACCCACACCCAGCCGAGCTTGGCGATCCACGCCCCGACCTTCTGCGAGACGACCCGAACCGGCCAAGGCTCCTCCGCGCTGCTCCGCGCAGCGTCCCCACCAACCCCACTCACCCGCCCACCCTACGACCACCCCCGCTGGACCCCGTTGATCATGAAGTTATTGCGCTGGGTGGCGGCGTGTCGTGGCAATAACTTCATGATCAACGGGATGCAGCCCGGGGTTGTGGGCCGTGGTGGGTTGTCGGCGGGCACGTACGATGGGGGGGTGACTGATCTCCGGACCGGCAAGCGCGTGCTCCTGGCCAAGCCCCGCGGCTACTGCGCGGGTGTTGATCGCGCCGTGCAGACCGTCGAGGAGGCGCTGAAGCTCTACGGCGCCCCGATCTACGTGCGCAAGCAGATCGTCCACAACAAGCACGTCGTGCAGACCCTGGAGGCCCAGGGCGCGATCTTCGTGGAAGAGAACGAGGAGGTGCCCGAGGGCGCCACAGTCATCTTCTCGGCGCACGGCGTGGCGCCCGAGGTCTACGAGCAGGCCCGGGAGCGCTCGCTGAAGGCCATCGACGCGACCTGCCCGCTGGTCACCAAGGTGCACCAGGAGGCGAAGCGCTTCGCCGCCGAGGACTACGACATTCTGCTGATCGGCCACGAGGGGCACGAGGAGGTCATCGGCACCGCCGGTGAGGCTCCCGCGCACATCCAGCTCGTGGACGGCCCGGACGGCGTCGACAAGGTCACCGTTCGCGACCCGGAGAAGGTCGTCTGGCTCTCCCAGACCACGCTCTCGGTGGACGAGACGCTGGAGACGGTCGCCCGGCTCAAGTCCCGGCTGCCGCTGCTCCAGTCCCCGCCCAGCGACGACATCTGCTACGCCACGTCCAACCGGCAGCACGTCGTCAAGGAGATCGCCCCCGAGTGCGACGTGGTGATCGTCGTCGGCTCGACGAACTCCTCCAACTCGGTCCGGCTGGTCGAGGTCGCCCTGGACGCTGGCGCCCGCGCCGGTCACCTGGTCGACTTCGCCCACGAGATCGACGACGCCTGGCTGACCGACGCCCGCACGGTCGGGGTGTCCTCCGGCGCGAGCGTCCCGGAGGACCTGGTCAACGACGTGCTGGCGCATCTGGCCGCACGCGGGTTCGCCGACGTCGAGGAGATCACCACCGCCAACGAGCGGCTGACCTTCTCGCTTCCGCAGGAGCTGAAGCGGGACATGAAGGCCGCCGCGACCCGCGGCTGAGCACGTTCGGGTGCCGGATCACGGCGGGCAGGCCGTGCCGCCGGTGGTCCAGCGCGCGGATCACTGTGGGAACGCCGCGTCGTCCCGGTGCGTCGAAGGCGGCATGAGGACCTTTCGGCTCGTCGTCCCCGCCCTGGTCGTCTGCGCGGCGCTGAGCGCCTGCGGGGGGACGGACGGCTCCACCACCCCCGGAGCGCCGTCGGCAACGGTTGGGCAACCCACCCCCGCGTCACCCAGCAGCCCCGCCCCGGCGATCACGCCCTCCCCGCCGCTCAAGTCGCCGGGCGGGCCCAGCGTCCCGCCACCGGTCGGCGCCACCGAACTCACCGGCACGATCACCGCCGGGGTCGAGCCGAACTGCCTGCTGCTCGACGGCTACCTGCTGGTGGGCGGCCCGCGGGACGTGCTGGCTGCCGGCACCCGGGTCACCGTCACCGGCCGGGTGGAGAAGGGCACGATGACCACCTGCCAGCAGGGCACGCCCTTCGTCGTCGAGAGCGCCAACCGCCGCTAGCGACCTCGGCGCCCACTCAGCGGTCAGCGGTCGGCGTCGTCCAGCAGCTCCGGCGCCTGCGGCTGGCGGGGGGTCAGCTCGACCTGGGCGGGGGCCGCCAGCTCGTCGTCCGAGACGCCCAGCTCGGCGAGCTTGCGGGCGCTGACCAGCACCCGCGCCTCCAGCGAACCGACCGCCCTGTTGTACGCGGTCACCGCGCCGGCCAGCGACGAGCCGAGCTTGCCCACGTGGTCACCGAGGGTGGAGAGCCGGCCGTACAGCTCCCGGGCGAGGGTGTGCACCGCCACCGCGTTGCGAGCCAGGGCCTCCTGCCGCCACGAGTAGGCCACCGTGCGGAGCAGGGCGACCAGGGTGGCCGGTGTGGCCAGCACCACGTTGCGGGCGAACGCGTGCTCCAACAGCGTCGGGTCGCGCTGGAGCGCGACGTCGAGGAACGGGTCGGCGGGCACGAACAGGACCACGAACTCGGGGGAGCTGTCGAACGCCGTCCAGTACGACTTGGCGGCCAGGGCGTCGACGTGCCCCCGCAGGTGTCGGGCGTGCGCGTCGAGGTGGGTGTCCCGGCCGCGCTCGTCGCGGGCCTCCATCGCGGTGAGGTACGCGTCGAACGGCGCCTTCGCGTCCACCACCACCGACCGGCCCCCGTGCAGGCGGACCACCAGATCCGGGCGGACGACCTGCTCGTCGGTGGTGGCGGTGACCTGCTCGGAGAAGTCGCAGTGCTCCAGCATGCCGGCCGCCTCGACGATCCGGCGCAGTTGGTGCTCGCCCCAGCGGCCCCGCACCTGCGGCGCGCGCAGCGCGGCGACCAGCTGCTTGGTCTCGGTGCGCAGCTCCCCGGAGACCGCGTTCATCGAGCGGACCTGCTCGCGCAGCTCGGCGTACGCGTCGACCCGGTCGTGCTCCAGCTCGGCGACCCGCTGCTCGTAGCGGCGCAGGCTGTCGTGCAGCGGCGCCACGGCACGGGCCACCGCCTCCTGCGACTGCGCGGTGGCCTCGTAGCTCAACGCCCGCATGGACTGCTCCAGCCGCCCCTCGCCCTCGCGGGTCGCCGTCAGGGTGGCATCCAGCCTGGCGATGTCGGCCGCCGACCGGGACCGGGCCGCGAGCCAGCCCACCGCGCCGCCGGCACCGAGGCACACGATCACCACCAGCAGCGTCGAGACGTCCATCACCGGAGCTTGCCAGACGGGTACGACGTGACACCCGGGGGTACGTTCGATGACATGGAACTTGTGCTGTGCCTCGCGATCGTGCTGGTCGGCGCGCTCGGTGCCGCGGCGCTCATCCGCGCTCAGGGCACCGCCCGTCGGCGTACGGAGCTGGGCGACGCCCGCGCCGAGGCGCACCGCTGGTACGAGCGCCTCGGTGGTCAGCTGTTGACCCTCCAGGGCGACGAGCCGGCGGTCCGTCAGGCGCTGGCCGACGCCGGTGAGCGGTACAACGCGGCGGGTTCGCAGTTGGAGCAGGCGCGTACGCCGCACCAGTTCGCGCTCGCCCGGGAGACCGCGCTTGAGGGACTGGCGTACATCCGGGCGGCGCGGACCGCGCTGGGGATCGATCCCGGCCCCGAGGTGCCGGCGCTGGCCGCCGCGCGGGGTGTCGGGCAGCTCACCAAGGAGCGCGAGGTCGATGTGCAGGGGCAGACCTTCCGGGCCGGCCCGCAGCCGGGTCGGCAGACGCCCTACTACTACCCCGGTGGCCGCTACCAGGGTCGGCCGGTGCCGGCGGGCTGGTATTCGACGCCGTGGTGGAAGACCGCGTTGGGCGCGGGGGCCGGTGTGCTCGGCGGCATGTTGATCGCCGACGCGCTGTTCTCGCCGGCCTTCGCCGACCCGGGATACGGGTACGACGAGGGCTACCAGGAGGGCTTCGGCGACGGCGCCGACTACGCCGACGGCCAGGGCGGCGACGCCGGCGACCAGGGCGGCGACGCCGGCGACCAGGGCGGCGACTACGGCGACCAGGGCGGCGACTTCGGTGGCGCCGACCAGGCGGGCGACTTCGGCGGCGGTGACTATGCCGCCGGCGACTTCGGTGGCGGCGGAGGTTTCGGCGGCGGTGACTTCGGTGGCGGTGACTTCGGTGGTGGCGACTTCGGCGGCGGCGACTGGTGAGCGCCGAGGGCGCTGACTGAGAGCGGTGACTGGTCAGCGGCGGGCCGCTGACCTCTGAACCCTCTGGCTGACATGCGAAACGGGCCCCGGTCGTGGCGACCGGGGCCCGTTGCCGTGCTGCCTGATCAGCCGGTGTTGCGCATGCCGGCGGCGATGCCGTTCACCGTGGTGAGCAGCGCCCGCTCCAGGGCCGTGCCGTCGCTCGGGGCGCGTCGGCCACCCGGGGCGGTGGCCACCGCACGGCCGGCCGCGCCGGATTCCCGGTACTGCCGCAGCAGCGCCACCTGAAGGTGGTGCAGCGGCTCCAGGTAGGTGTCCCGGACGGCCAGGGTGCGCTGGAGCACCGGCGAGTTCTCCAGCAGGGCGGGGGAGGCGGTCACCGCCAGCACCTCGCGCTTGGTCAGCTCGTACTCCCGCTCGATCTGCTCGAAGATCGGGTGCAGCTTCTTCGGCACGAGGGTCTCGACGTACCGGCGGGCGATGCTGAGGTCGGTCTTGGTCAGCATCATCTCGACGTTCGACAGGAACGTGCGGAAGAAGTGCCAGTTACGGTGCATCTCGGCGAGCACGTCCGCCAGACCGGCCTCCCGGGCGGCGGCCAGGCCGGAGCCGACGCCGAACCAGCCCGGCACGATCTGCCGGGTCTGCGTCCAGCCGAACACCCACGGGATGGCCCGCAGCCCGGACAGCCCGGCGCCGGTGTTGGGGCGCTTCGCCGGCCGGGAGCCGATGTTCAGCGCGCCGAGCAGCTCGGTGGGGGTGGACGCCCAGAAGTACGCCGGCAGGTCCGGGTCCTCGACGAGCGACCGGTACGACCGGAACGCCGACTCGGAGACCACGTCCATGGTCGCGTCCCAGCGTTCCAGCATCTCGGCCGGCTGCCGGGGCGCGGTGTGCAGGAGCGTCGCCTGGAGCACCGCGGCGAGGGTCAGCTCCAGGTTCTCCCGCGCCAACGAGGGCAGGGTGTACTTGTCGGAGATCACCTCGCCCTGCTCGGTCACCTTGATCGCGCCGTCAAGCGTGCCGTACGGCTGCGCCAGGATCGCCTCGTGCGTCGGGCCGCCACCGCGGCCGACCGTGCCGCCGCGACCGTGGAACAGCCGCAGGCGTACGCCGTGCCGGGCGGCTACGTCGCGCAGCGCGCGCTGGGCTCGGTGGATCGACCACTGGCTGGTGGTGATCCCGGCCTCCTTGTTGGAGTCGGAGTAGCCGAGCATGACCTCCTGCACGTCGCCCCGGGCCGCGACGAGCGCCCGGTACGCGGGCAGCGACAGCAGCTCGTCGAGGATCTCGCCGCCGGCGTTCAGCTCGCCCGGGGTCTCCAGCAGCGGCACGAAACCGATCCGGGCCCGGCCGCTGTGCACGTCGACCAGCCCGGCCTCGCGGGCGAGCACCACGGCGGCGAGCACGTCGTCCACGCCGAGGGTCATCGAGATGATGTACGACTCGATCACCTCGGTGCCGAACCGGTCCTGCGCCTCGCGGATCGTGCTGAACACGTCGAACGTCTTGCGGGCCGGCTCGGTCAGCGGGGTGTCCAGGGTGGACAGCGGCCGGCGGCCGGTCAGCTCGTCGGCGAGCAGCTTGGTGCGCTCCAACCGGCTCAACGCCGGGTAGTCGGACACCTCGCCGACGGCCTCGTACAGCTGGGCGAGCACCGCGTGGTGCGCCTCGGCGTGCTCCCGGACGTCCATGGTCGCGAGGTGCAGGCCGAACGCGGAGACCGTCCGGATGGTGGAGGCCAGCCGGCCGACGGCGGTGAGCTGCCCGGAGTTGCGGGCCAGCGAGGCGCGCAGCAGGTCCAGGTCGGCGATCAGCTCGGCGGAGCCGCGGTAGTCGCGGCCCGGGACGTGGGCGGTGCCCTGGCGGAGCCGCTGCCGGGTGTTGGCCAGCTTCGCCTTCACGCAGCGTGCCTTGAGCCGGTACGGCTCCTCGGCGTTGACCCGACGGAACCGGGGGGCCACCTCGGGCAGCGCGTCGAGGTCGGCGGCGAGGCTGGCGGAGAGGTCAAGCGACACCCCACGCAGTCGGCGGGACACCGAGACCTCGTTGATCAGGTGGTCCATCGCCTTCTCGGTGGCCGCGATGCCGTGCTCGTGCTGGATGGTCAGCACCTCGCGGGTGACCGCCGGGGTGACGAACGGGTTGCCGTCCCGGTCGCCGCCGATCCAGGTGCCGAAGCTCAGCGGGCGGGCCGTCGGCGACGTCTCCACGCCGAGGGTGCGCAGCGTGTCGGCCAGGTCGTCGAGCACCTGCGGGGCGGCCTCGGCGTACAGGTCGCGCAGGTAGTAGATGGCGTTGCGGGCCTCGTCGGTCGGGTCGGGCCGGTCGAGCCGCAGCTCGTCGGTCTGCCACATCAGGTCCAGCAACTCGGCCAGCCGGCGGTTGGCCGGGCCCTCGTCGCTGGCGCCGTAGAGGATCGCGTTGGCGGTCTCGGTGTCCAGTTCGTCGGCGATGGCCCGCAGCTTGGACAGGATCGAGCGGCGGGCCGCCTCGGTCGGGTGGGCGGTGAAGACCGGCCGGACCGCCAGCCGGCGGGCCGCGGCGGCGATCTCCTCGGCCGGCACCCCCCGCTCGGCGATCATCTTCGCCGCCTGGTCCAGCCAACCGCCCTGCACGGCGCGGCGGCGACGCAGGTCCCGAGCGCGGTGCACCTGTTCGGTGATGTTGGCCAGGTGGAAGTAGGTGGAGAAGGCGCGGGCCAGCTTGGTGCCGGTGGTCACGTCGAGCCCGCCGAGCCGCTGGGCGGCGGCCGGGACGTCGGAGCGGACCTGGGCGCGGATCTCCTCGACGAGGTCGAGCAGCGGGCGGCCCTCCTGGCGGGCCAGGGTCTGGCCGAGGAGGGTGCCGAGTCGGCGGATGTCAGCGCGCAGCGCGGCGTCCGGGCCGTCGTGGTCGTGCTGGTCGGTCACGATGCGCTCCTTACGTGAGTACGAAGGACAGCGCTGTCCGACTCCCTGGATGGTATCCGCGTCGGGCCGGCTGGCAGGAGGGGCTCTCCGCATGCCGTGCCGTGACACGGAACACCTCGGAGATCACTTCAGGGCCTTGCGCGGTCGGTCGCCCGGCGGCCCCGCACCCGGGTCGCGCCGAGCAGGGCGGCCAGCCCGAGCACCGCCCAGAGCACCAGACCGGTCACCGGCCAGCCGATCGAGCGCCGGTCGAAGTACACGGCCGATTTGATCAGGTCGGTGGCCAGGCCGGGCACGTTCCACCGGTGCATTCCGCGCAGCCAGGTGGGCAGGAACTCGGGGGCGTAGATGCCACCGGAGCCCGGGTTGCCGAGCACCACCAGCAACAGGATGACCAGCCCGGTGCCGAGCACGCCCAGCCAGCCCTGGACCGCGGCGGCGACCATCGCGGCGGCGAAGGCGGCCAGCATGCCGACACCGGCGACGGCCGGCAGGTCGTGGTGCCAGACGTCCAGCACCGGGCCGACGATCACCGCCCCGACGATGCCGAGCGCCACGCTGTAGACGGCGAGCGCCCCGATGCGCAGTCCGGCGCGGCGCAGGGTGCGCGGGGCGGTGCCGGCGGAGATGCCGAGCACGGTCGAGGCCAGGTATCCGCCGAGGACGTACCCGATGGCCAGGTAGAAGGGGACCAGGCCGCGGGGGTCGGTGCCGGCGACCGGCACCTCGTCGGTCACCCGCAACGGCAGTCCGGCCTGTTGGGCGGCGCTGGTGAGCACCTGGATGACCAGGTCGGTGGCGGACGGTGCGCTGGCGCTGGCGGTGGTCAGGACGAGCCCGCCGTCGGGGGCGGAGCTGAGCACCGCGTACACCTCGCGGCCGGTCAGGCCGTCGTCGGCGGCGCCCGGGTCGGCGTACTCGATGGCTTTGATCTTGTTGGTCCGGTCACGGACGGCGGCCAGGACCGTGCGCGCGGGCTGGTCGCTCGTCGCCACCCCGACCGGCACGTCCCGGGGGTGCGGCTGGTGCAGGGCGCCGACGTACGCGGCGATGAAGGCGGCGGCCAGCGCGAGGGTGCCGAGCAGCAGGCCTGCGGTGCGGGGGAGCCAGTCGCGTACCCGGACCTCCGGCGCCTCGTCCACCACGTCAGCCTAGGGCGACATTCAACCTGTTTGCGGCATTTCCCGGCGAGCGGCGAAGGTGAGCAATTTTCTTCAAGACCGTCCGGGGTGCCTCTCGCAAGGATGGTCCCCGTTGGTCCGGAAGCCACCCGTCCGGGGTGGCCGGATCGGGGCACGCGGGCCTATTCGGGGAGTTCCGACGCCTGGGCCGGACCTGTCGCGGGCCGCTTCGTGCGCGCCTGAAGGAGCGCCCCAGGACGATCTTGTGCCGGTCCTCCGCGACCGTCTCCGTCCAGCCGTGGTTCTCCACGATGCAGCGCACCTGGTAGATCAGCATTCCGTCCGGATGCCCCAGCACCCGCCACCGGGCGGGCGTTGTGCGGCGACGCGGATCACTGCCGACTCCCTCAGCGGGCATCGTCCCCCCTTGGCACGGCGACCTCGTCACTACCCGGCCCGATTCTGGTCACTCGCCAACCCCTGGTCCACCCCGAGCGGCGGATCGCTCCGACCCGGCTCTGCGGGCTTGCCCGGCCCGTGCCGGCCGACCTGGGCCGGTTCGGTCGCCAGGCTCGTCGGCTGGGGTCCGCGGGTCGGAGAGTTGGCGTGGATCAGGGATTGACGACGGCGAAGGCGCGGACCGGGAAGGTGCCCATGCCGGCCACCATCGGTGGGGCCGCGGTGAAGCGGAACCCGCTCGGCGGCAGCGCGCCCAGGCCGGTCAGGTGCTCCACGATCGGGACCCCGGCGGCGAGCAGAATGCTGTGCGCGGGGCGTACGCCTCCGGCCGCCGGGCTCATGTCGTCGATGTTGATCGAGTCAATGCCGACCAGGGCCGCGCCGGCGTCGACCAGCGCCTGCGCGGCGTCCCCGGTCAGGTAGGGCGCCTCCGGCCCGCCGTACCGCTCGGTGCCGAAGTGCGCATCCCACCCGGTGTGCAGCAGCACCGCGCGCCCGGCCACCTCGTACGGGGCCAGCATCAGCCGGTCCACGGCTCGGGTGCCGGCCGGTACGCGGACCAGCACCCCGGGCAGGTCGGCGAGGCGGTCCAGCGACACCCCGGTCAGGTCGTCGCCGCCCGACCAGCGGTGGGCGGGAGTGTCCACGTACGTGCCGGTGTTGGCGATCATGTCGATCCGGGCCACGTGGAACTCGGTGCCCGCCGCGTACCGCTCGCGGGATGCGGCGAAGGTCAACCAGTCGGTGAGCCGAGGAGCGGGCCACCCCGGCAGGGTGGTCATTCCGTCGCGGATCACGTGGCTCAGCTCGACCAGCCGGCGATCGGCGCCGGAAGCGTCGACGCCCCGGCCGCCCTTGTGCGGCTCCTCGATGATCGTCTTCGCGCTGATCCGGACCTCGGTGACCATCAGCAGGCCGAGGTGCCGGACGAACAACGCCGCCAGATCGTCGTCGGTGATCTCCCGACCCGGAATGTCCAGCCGGAAGCCCTCGGTGCGCAGCCCGCCGCCGTTGGCGAAGCTCACCTCCGCGTCGAACTGTGCGCGCCACTGCTCACCCATCCCGAAACCCGACCACGCCTGCCGGCGGCGGTCAAGATCTTTCCCGTTTCCGACCGCCTCGGGGCCCGGTCAGCGCTCGCCCGCCGCCCTCTGCGGCAAGATCCGCACAACATCAGGGAAGTTGCTGCCTCCCGCGCCCCGGAAGCAGCAACTTCCGGGAAGTTGTGTGGATCTTGGGACGAGGGGTGGCCTGCGCGGGAGCGGACCCGGGCCGGGGTGCGGACCCGGGCCGGGGGTGCGCGGCGCGGGGCGACGCGACCTGGGCGGAAGGGGGTGGCTGTCGGTCGACGGGGATAGGCTTGTCGGCGTGCACCCCCCGTCCGGCTGGACGAGGGGCCGCCGTGGTGTGCGCCGACTCCCCTGGAAGGAATCCCTTGCTCACCGGTCTGTTCTCCGCCGCCCTGGCCGACCCCGGGCTGACCCGGGCGCGTGACCTGGCGCGCTCCGGTGCCGCCCAGGTCGACGGCCTCGACATCACCGCTCCGGCTGCGCTGCGCCCGTTCGCGGTGGCCGCCGTCGCGGCCGACCCCGACGGCGCCGGTGGCGGGGCCGGGCGACCCGTGCTGGCGGTGACCGCCACCACCCGGGAGGCCGACGACCTGGCCGCCGCGCTGGGTGCGCTGCTGCCGCCGGAGCAGGTGGTGGTCTTCCCCTCCTGGGAGACGCTGCCGCACGAGCGGCTCTCTCCCCGCTCCGACACGGTGGGCCGCCGGCTGGCCGTGCTGCGCCGCCTCGCGCACCCCGAGTCGACCGACGCGCACGGCGGCACCGGGCCGCTGCGGGTGGTCGTGGCACCCGTCCGTTCGCTGCTGCAACCGCAGCTCAAGGGGCTCGGTGACCTGGAGCCGGTGCAGCTCGCCGCCGGCGAGGAGGCGGACCTGGAGGAGGTCGCCCGCCGGCTGACCGACATGGCGTACGCCCGCGTCGACCTGGTCACCAAGCGCGGCGAGTTCGCGGTGCGCGGCGGCATCCTGGACGTCTTCCCGCCCACCGACGAGCACCCGTCCCGGGTCGAGTTCTGGGGCGACGAGGTGGAGGAGATCCGCACCTTCGCCGTCGCCGACCAGCGGACCATCGAGCAGGTTCCGCTGCTCTGGGCGCCGCCCTGCCGCGAGTTGCTGCTCACCCCGGCGGTCCGCGAGCGGGCCGCCGCGCTGGCCGAGCAGCACCCGGAGCTGGCCGAGATCCTGGACAAGCTGGCCGAGGGCATCCCGGTGGAGGGGATGGAGTCGCTGGCCCCGGTGCTGGTCGGCCCCGACTCGCTGGAGCTGCTGCTGGACGCCATGCCGGCCGGCACCCACGTCCTGCTGTGCGACCCGGAGCGCATCCGCACGAGGGCGCACGACCTGGTGCGTACCTCGGAGGAGTTCTTGCAGGCCAGCTGGGCCGCCGCCGCGGTCGGTGGCCAGGCCCCGGTGGACGTCGGCGCCGCCGCCTTCCGCACCCTGGGCGAGGTCCGCGCCACCGCCGCCGACCTCGGCCAGCCGTGGTGGACGCTGTCCCCGTTCGGTCTGGGTGAAGCCGAGACGGCCGAGACGCGCCAGCCCTGGGAGGACGCGCCCGAGCAGGCCGTGGTCACCCCGGACGACGCCATCGCGGTGACCCTCGCCGCGCAGCCGGCCCCGCTCTACCACGGCGAGACCGCACGGGTGGTCGACGACCTCAAGCGCTGGGCCGGCGAGGGCTGGTCGATCGCGCTGGTCTTCGAGGGGCACGGCCCCGCCCAGCGGGCGGTGGAGGTGCTGCGCGACGCCGGGCTGGGCGCCCGGCTGACCGAGGAGGTGCCGACCGCGCCCGCCCCCGGCGAGCTGGTCGTCTCCTGCGGCGCGCTGGGCAGTGGGTTCGTCGACGAGGCGTCCCGTTTCGTGCTGCTCACCGGCAACGACGTCACCGGCGGTCGGGGCACCTCGACGCGCGACATGCGCAAGATGCCGAGCCGTCGGCGCAACACCATCGACCCGCTGGAGCTCAAGGCCGGCGACTTCGTGGTGCACGAGCAGCACGGCATCGGCCGGTACGTCGAGCTGGTGCAGCGCACCGTCAACGGCGCGAGCCGGGAATACCTGGTCATCGAGTACGCGGCCAGCAAGCGTGGCCAGCCCGGCGACCGGCTGTTCGTCCCGACCGACCAGCTCGACCAGCTCTCCCGCTACGTGGGCGGCGAGCAGCCGACGCTGCACAAGATGGGCGGCTCGGACTGGCAGAAGTCCAAGGCGCGGGCTCGCAAGGCGGTCCGGGAGATCGCCGCGCAGCTCATCCAGCTGTACGCCGCCCGCAAGGCGTCCAAGGGCCACTCGTTCGGCCCGGACACCCCGTGGCAGCGGGAGCTGGAGGACGCGTTCCCGTGGCAGGAGACGCCAGACCAGCTCGCCGCTATCGACGAGGTCAAGCGGGACATGGAACAGACCGTCCCGATGGACCGGCTGATCTGCGGCGACGTCGGCTACGGCAAGACCGAGATCGCGGTCCGGGCGGCGTTTAAGGCCGTGCAGGACGGCAAGCAGGTGGCGGTGCTGGTGCCGACGACGCTGCTGGTGCAGCAGCACTACAACACCTTCGCCGAGCGGATGAGCCAGTTCCCGGTGCAGATCCGGCAGCTGTCGCGGTTCCAGACCCCGAAGGAGACCGAGCGGACGCTGGAGATGGTCGCCGACGGCACCGTCGACATCGTCATCGGCACCCACCGGCTGCTCCAGACCGCGACCCGGTTCAAGCAGCTCGGTCTGGTGATCGTCGACGAGGAGCAGCGGTTCGGCGTCGAGCACAAGGAGCACCTCAAGACGCTGCGGGCCTCGGTCGACGTGCTGAGCATGTCGGCCACCCCGATCCCGCGCACCCTGGAGATGGCGATCACCGGCATCCGGGAGATGTCCACCATCGCCACCCCGCCGGAGGAGCGGCACCCGGTGCTCACCTTCGTCGGCGCGCAGGACGACCGGCAGGTCGCCGCGTCCATCCACCGTGAGCTGCTTCGCGACGGGCAGGTCTTCTACCTGCACAACCGGGTCGAGTCGATCGACCGGGCGGCACGGCGGCTGCGGGAACTGGTCCCCGAGGCGCGGGTCGCGGTGGCGCACGGCCAGATGGGCGAGGAGGCCCTGGAGAAGGTCATGGTCGGCTTCTGGGAGAAGGAGTTCGACGTCCTGGTCTGCACCACGATCGTCGAATCGGGCATCGACATCCCGAACGCCAACACCCTGATCGTGGAGCGGGCCGACCTGCTCGGTCTGGCCCAGCTGCACCAGATCCGCGGCCGGGTCGGCCGGGGTCGGGAGCGGGCGTACGCCTACTTCCTCTACCCGCCGGAGAAGCCGCTCACCGAGCACGCCCACGAGCGGCTGGCCACCATCGCGCAGCACACCGAGCTGGGCGCCGGCATGTACGTGGCCATGAAGGACCTGGAGATCCGGGGCGCCGGCAACCTGCTCGGCGGCGAGCAGTCGGGGCACATCGAGGGCGTCGGCTTCGACCTGTACGTGCGCATGGTCGGCGAGGCCGTCTCCGCGTTCAAGGGTGAGCGGCCGGAGGAGGAGGCCGACGTCAAGATCGACCTGCCGATCGACGCCCACCTGCCGCACGACTACGTGAGTGTGGAGCGGCTGCGCCTGGAGATGTACCGCAAGCTCGCCGAGGCACGCGACGAGGAGCGTCTGCGCGAGGTCGTCGCCGAGATGACCGACCGGTACGGCGAGCCGCCGGCCCCGGTGCAGAACCTGGTGGCGGTGGCCCGGTTCCGCCTGCTGGCCCGCCGGTACGGCCTGAGCGACGTGACCATGCAGGGCAAGCACATCCGGTTCGGGCCGCTGCCGCTGCCCGACTCGAAGCAGATGCGGCTCAAGCGCTACCACCCGGACGCCGTCTACAAGCAGGCCACCGACCAGGTCAGCGTGCCCCGA
This sequence comes from Micromonospora sp. NPDC005197, assembly GCF_040608295.1. Lineage (NCBI taxonomy): Bacteria > Bacillati > Actinomycetota > Actinomycetes > Micromonosporales > Micromonosporaceae > Micromonospora > Micromonospora sp. NPDC005197. Next base: position 88,741 of record NZ_JBEXHY010000002.1, read on the forward strand.
CCGACCACCCGTCGGGTCGGCGGCGAGCCGCTGCGTGACCAGGCGCTGCTCGAGTGGTGCGCGCAATTGCTCTCCGACGTGCTGGGCGCCCCCGCCCCGCTGGTCGCCGCGGCCGGGTGAGCACGGCGCTTCCGTCGTACCCCCAGGTGCGGGTGCGTCGGAGTCGCCGTGCCGAGCGCGCGGGTGGAGGTGGGGGGCGTCACAGCGCCCGGTGATGGCGTGAGAGAGTGACGGTCATGCGTGCTCGCCGTCTTGTCGCCGCCGCCACCGTGGCGGTCGGCATCGTCGCCCTCTCCGGTTGCCGTGCCGAGCCCGGTGTCGCCGCCTACGTCGGGGATCACCGCATCACCCAGGATGCGGTCACCGCCATGCTGGACGACCTGCGGGCGAAGAACCCGACGCCCCCCGCGGAGGACCCGTCCGCCGCCGCGCAGCCGCGGCTGCCCGGCCCGGCCGAGGTGACAAGCGTGCTGGTGCTGGGCGAGGTGTGCGGGCGGGTGTCCAAGGAGAAGAACTACCAGCCGCGCGCCCAGGTGTCGCCCGAGCAGGCCGCCCAGCAGTTCGGGCTCTCGCCCGACACCCGGTACGTGCGCTCGGTCGCCGAGCTCTACACCTGCCTGTCCGGGGTGCCGTCCGGCGAGGCGGTCGCCCCGACCGACAAGGAGTTGGCCGACGTGGTCGCGGCGGGTCGCAAGGCCGCCAAGATCCCGGCCAACGTGAGCGACGAGGACGCCGCCCGTCAGCTCGACGGCGAGCAGTCGCGCGACCAGTTGCGCGCCGCGCTCGCGACCCGCAGGTCGCTGGTCGAGGCGGTCGAGAGTCACGACGTGACCGTCAACCCCCGGTACCGGCCGCTGGAGTTCCCGGTGCTGACCTTCGAGGGCAACGCTCCCGCGGTGAGCGTGCCGCTGGGCGAGGCGGGCTCCGGAACGGTCACCGACGTCTCCACCCCGGACGCGGTGCCGTCGAGCGCGAACCCGGACGCCGAGGGCACGGCCAGCTGAGCATGACGGCACGGATCGTCCTGCTGGTCACCTCACCCCGGTTGCCGGCCGGCCTGCTGACCTCGGCCGCCTGGGACGCCGTACGCCAGCATCCGGTCCTGGCCGGCGCGGAGAGCGAGTTGACCACGGCCGTGCGCCAGGCGGGCGCCGAGGTGAGGATCGTGGACGGCCCGGCGACGCAGCCCCTGCTCGACACGGTCGCGGCGCACGGCACGGCGGTCTGGTTGGCCGGCCCGGCCGGCGACGAGGCCCTGGCCCGGGAGCTGGGTCTGCGGCTGGCCCGGGAGCCCGGGCTTGCCGAGTTGGAGCTGATGTACGGCTCGTGGGACCCGCCGGGGGCCCGGCTGCTCGACGCGGTGGCCGTGCTGGACCGGCTGGCCTCGCCGGGCGGCGACCCGTGGAAACGGGCGCAGACGCACCGCAGCCTCGCGGGCTACCTGCTGGAGGAGAGCTACGAGGCGTACGACGCGATGGTCGCGGACGACACCGACTCGCTACGTGAGGAGTTGGGCGACGTGCTGCTGCAGGTGGTCCTGCATGCCCGGCTCGCCGAGGAGCTGCCCGAGGGCGAGCGGTGGACCATCGACGACGTGGCGGGTGGCCTGGTCGACAAGATGATCCGGCGCAATCCGCACGTCTTCGCCGGCGCCGAGGCGGGCACGCTGGAGGAGATCACCGCCAACTGGGAGCGGATCAAGCGGGTCGAGAAGGCGCGCGATTCCGTCCTGGACGGTGTGGCGCTGAGCCAACCCGCCCTGGCCCTGGCCGCGCAGATCCTGGAACGCGCCACCCGCAACGGCATCGAGGTCCCACCTCCGCTGGCCGCCACGCAGGTGGACGCCGAAGCGAGACTGGGCGCGAGCCTGCTGGCAACCGTCGTCGCGGCCCGCGAGGCGGGTATCGACCCCGAAGCGGCCCTCCGCCGGGCCACCCTGGCCTACGCCCAAGCCGTCCGAGCCGCCGAAACCCAGCCCGCACCCCCACCCCCACCCGTCGACCCACGGTGATCAAGAGGTTCGCGTCAGGATCCGGCTCGGATCTGACCCAAACCTCTTGATCACCGAGGTGGGCGCGGGGGGCTGGGTAGGGTGGGGCCGGTGGAGGAGTTTGGGGTACTCGCGGAGCGGGTTGTTGAGGCTCTGCTGGAGTCGCGGCCGGGGGTTGCCACCTCGGCGGGCGATCATCGGTTCGACGACCGGCTGCCGGATCTGTCCGCCGACGCGCTGGCCGCCGATCGGGTGATGCTCTCCGACGCGGCGAACGCGCTGTCCGAACTGGACCCCGACTCGCTGGACGTCGACGAGCAGGTGGATCACGCGCTGCTCACCTCCTTCGTGGACCGGGAGCTGTTCGAGCTCACCGAGATCCGGTCGCACGAGTGGGATCCGCTGCACCACAATCCCGGTCCGCTGCTGCACCCGCTGCTGGCCCGTCCGTACGCCCCGGCCGAGGTGCGGTTGACGCAGTTGGCCGGCCGGCTCGCCGCCGTACCGGATGCCCTCGCCACCGCCCGCGCGACGCTGCGGGACATGCCGCGGATCCACGCCGAGACGGCGGTCGGGCAGTTCACCGGCACGGCCGCGCTGATCCGCGACGAGCTGCCGCCGCTGATCGCCCAGGCGCCGGGCAGCCTCGACAAGGTCGAGCCGGCGGCCACCGCCGCGATCGCCGCGCTGGAGGAGTTCGTCGCCTGGCTGCGCGTCGGCCTGGCCGCCGACGCGGGCCCCGGCCGCGACCCGCGACTGGGCCGCCGCCGCTGGGAGGCGCGGCTCTGGCACACCCTCGACACCGAGCTGGGGGCCGCCGAGATTCAGCGCCGCGCCTGGGCCAACCTGGACCGGGTCACCGCCGAGATCCGCGACGCGGCCGTCGAGCTGGTCGGTGGCCGGGCCGACGACGAGACGGTACGCCGGGCGCTGGACGTGCTCGCCGCCGAGCACCCGGACGACTCGACAATCGTCGAGCTGGCCGGGGTGACCCTGGACGAGGCGACCGACTTCGTCCGCCTGCACGACCTGGTCACCCTGGTCGACGACCGGTGCGTGATCCAGGAGATGCCGGAATTCGCGCGGGGCGTCGCCGTGGCGTACTGCGACTCGCCCGGCCCGCTGGAGACCGCGGCGGTGCCGACCTTCTACTGCATCGCGCCCACCCCGGCGGACTGGTCGGCGCTGCGCGTGGACTCCTTCTACCGCGAGTACAACGACCACATGGTCCGCAACCTCACCGTGCACGAGGCGATGCCCGGCCATTTCCTGCAGCTCGCCCACGCCCGGCGTCACGTCGGCGGCACGAGGGTGCGGGCGCTGGCCCGCTCCGGCCCGTTCGTCGAGGGATGGGCGGTGTACGCCGAGGAGCTGATGGCCGGGCTCGGCTTCGGTGGCCTGCCGGTGCGGTTGCAGCAGCTCAAGATGCAGCTCCGGATGACCATCAACGCGCTGCTCGACCAGTTGGTGCACGCCGAGGAGCTGCCCGAGGCCGAGGCGATGGCGCTCATGACCGGGCGCGGCTTCCAGGAGGAGGGCGAGGCGGCCGGCAAGTGGCGCCGGTCGCTGCTCACCTCGACGCAGCTCTCCACCTACTTCGTGGGGTACAGCGAGATGGCCGAGATCGCCGCAGCCCGCCCGGACGGGGTGTCGGTGCGCGACTGGCACGACGCGATGCTCGCCCAGGACTGCCCGCCGCCGCGCCACCTGCGCACCCTGCTGGGCATCTGACCGGGTCGGTCGAGCGGTCAGGAGCCGCCCGGCCGACGGTCCACCACGCCTGCTCCGGCGGGCGGGTCGAACGCGTTCGTCTCCACCGTCTCGGAGTAACTGGTCAACGCCAGCTCCATCGGTTTGCCGTCGACCGCGCCGAGGAAGCTGCCGAGCACGCCCTCGGTGGTCACGCAGGCGCTGAAGTCGCCGTCCGAGCGCTGCACCTCGACGCACGCGGCGTGATGCCCGGCGACTGTGGTGTCGCTCTGCTTGATCACCGCCTGCGGGTCGAGTGCGGCGGCGGTCAGCAGCCCGACCACCACCGGCGGGGTGACGAGACCCTGCCGGTTCGCCTCGGTGAAGAGCGCCACGGTGGGCTTGGTGCCCGGGGTGGGTGGCGCCACGAGCGTGCACGCCATCCGACCGCCGGTCGACGCGCAGCGGGTGACGGCGTCCGGCGTGACGGTGAGCCGCCCACCCGGGTAGGTGTACGCGGAGCGGGCCGGATCCTGCGCCTGCACGATCGCGGCGCTCTGGCCGCCGGGCAGTTGGTAGTCGGCCGAGTAGGTCAACTCCAGCGCCCGGTCGAGGCGGGCGGCGAGGTCGTTGACGAGATCCGAGCGACCCATGGCGGTGCCGGCGTCCTCGTATGTCTGACAGCCGGTGACCGTGAGCGACGCGATGACCGACACGGCGAGCATGCGGAGGGTGGTCGAGGCGGCGGGCATGACGACCAGCCTGGTGGATCAAGTCGGCGCAGCGCAAACCCGTTGCCGGTTGACGCCCGGAAATCCGGGAATGTCCGTCAGTGCGGGGCGACTCGGGTGCGCGGGCGACGCCGTGCCCGATCCCGCCGCCCGATACGCTGCGTTCAACACCTGCCTCAGCCGCACCGTCGCGGCCCACCCACGGACCGGATCACAACAACGAGGAGCGACTCAGTGGCAACCATCGAGGGAATCGTCGCCCGGGAGATTCTCGACTCGCGGGGCAACCCGACGGTCGAGGTCGAGGTCGGCCTGGACGACGGCACGGTGGCCCGCGCCGCAGTGCCCTCCGGCGCCTCCACCGGCGCGTTCGAGGCGATCGAGCTGCGCGACGGTGACGCCGACCGTTACCAGGGCAAGGGCGTGGAGAAGGCGGTCTCCAACGTCGAGGACAAGATCGTCGACCAGATCATCGGGTACGAGGCCAGCGAGCAGCGGCTCATCGACCAGAAGATGCTCGACATCGACGGCACCGACAGCAAGTCGGAGCTGGGCGCGAACGCCATCCTCGGGGTCTCCCTGGCGGTGGCGAAGGCGGCTGCCGGCAGCGCCGAGCTGAGCCTCTTCCGCTACCTGGGCGGCCCGAACGCGCACCTGCTGCCGGTGCCGATGATGAACATCCTCAACGGTGGCGCGCACGCCGACTCCAACGTCGACATCCAGGAGTTCATGGTCGCGCCGATCGGTGCGCCCACCTTCCGCGAGGCGCTGCGCTCGGGCGCGGAGGTCTACCACGCGCTGAAGTCGGTGCTGAAGAAGAAGGGCCTGTCGACCGGGCTCGGTGACGAGGGTGGTTTCGCGCCGAACCTGCCCACCAACGCGGCAGCCCTGGACCTGATCGCCGAGGCGGTCGAGAAGGCCGGTTACCGGCTCGGCACCGACATCGTGTTCGCCCTCGACGTGGCGGCCACGGAGTTCTTCGACAACGGCACCTACACCTTCGAGGGCGCCGCGAAGTCCGCCGAGGAGATGAGCACCTACTACACCAAGCTCGCCGACGCGTACCCGATCGTGTCGATCGAGGACCCGCTGGCGGAGGACGACTGGACGGGCTGGCAGACGCTGACCGCGTCGATCGGCGACCGGGTGCAGATCGTCGGCGACGACCTGTTCGTGACCAACCCGCAGCGCATCGCCCGCGGCATCGCGGAGAAGGCGGCCAACGCCGTCCTCGTCAAGGTCAACCAGATCGGTTCGCTGACCGAGACCCTGGACGCGGTGGACCTGGCCCACCGGGCCGGCTTCAAGTGCATGATGAGCCACCGCTCCGGCGAGACCGAGGACACCACCATCGCCGACCTGGCGGTGGCGACGGGCTGCGGCCAGATCAAGACCGGCGCGCCGGCCCGCTCGGACCGGGTCGCGAAGTACAACCAGCTGCTCCGGATCGAGGAGGAGCTGGCCGACGCGGCGCGCTACGCGGGCGCCGGCGCGTTCCCGCGCTACCGTTCGGCCTGAGACGTGGTCGGGAAGCCCCACCGCGGGGCTTCCCGGCAATCTCTGTAACGCATGGAGCCTCGGGGGAGGGGTGTGACGATGCAGCGCCGCACACCGGGTGGTCAACGTCCCGCCCGTCGACCGGGTCAGTCCGGCCGGCCGGGTGCCGGCCGGGCCACCCGTGGGTCGCTCCGGGACGCCGGCGTACGAGCCGAACCGCGCGGCGCCGCCGGTCGGGCGCCGGGCGCGGTCCGGGGCGCCGAGGGCGTGCGCTCGGCGAACCGTCCGGCCGCCGCTCGGCGTACCGCCTCGGGCGGCGCCGTGAAGCGGCTCGCCGCACCCCATCCCCGTCGCTTCACCGGCCGGGCCACCGTGCTGTGCGCGGTGCTGATCGCGCTCGCCCTCGCGTACACCTATCCCGTGCGCGTCTACCTGGACCAGCAGGCCGACATCGAGCGGATGGAGGCCGCCCAGGCGGCGCAGGAGGCCGAGATCGCCAAGCTCGCCGCCGAGGCCGCGAAGTGGAAGGACGACGAGTACATCACGACGCAGGTTCGGGAGCGGTTCTTCATGGGCCGGCCGGGCGAGAAGATGATGGTGGTGCTGAACGACCCGGAGGGCGCGGCCCGCGACGCCGGGAAGTCGCCCGGCTCGGGCGCCCCGGCCGGTCCGACGACCTGGTACGACACGCTCTGGTCGAGTGTGCGGGCGGCGGACAGCCAGCAGCCGGGCAAGTGAACCACCGACCAGCACACCAGGAGAGACGAGCACCGTGACTGTCGCACCACCGCCGGAGTCGGCGGCGGATTCCGTACCCCTGCCGCAGCGGGAGCCGGCCACCGAGGCCGACCTGGCCGCGGTGGCGGCGCAGCTCGGCCGGACGCCCCGGGGCACCCGGGCGGTGGCCCACCGCTGCCCGTGCGGCCTGCCCGACGTGGTGGAGACGACGCCCCGCCTCGCCGACGGCACCCCGTTCCCGACGCTGTACTACCTGACCTGCCCCCGGGCCACCGCGGCGTGCAGCCGGTTGGAGTCGGCCGGGCTGATGCGGGAGATGGCCGACCGGCTGACGACGGATCCGGAGCTGGCCGCCCACTACCGGGCCGCGCACGAGGACTACCTGGCCCGCCGGGAGGCGATCGGCGAGGTGCCGGAGATCGCGGGCATCTCCGCCGGTGGGATGCCGGGCCGGGTGAAGTGCCTGCACGTGCACCTGGGCCACGCCCTGGGCGCCGGCCCCGGCGTGAACCCGTTCGGTGACGAGACGTTGGCGCTGGTCGAGCCCTGGTGGGCGAGCGGCCCGTGCGTCGACGTGCCCTCGACCGAATGACAGCGCAGGCCGAGGGGCAGATCCTGGTGCGGCGGGCCCGCACCGGGGACGTACGGGGCATCCGCCGCTTGGTCGACACGTACACCGACGACCGGCGGCTGCTGAGCAAGGCCACCGTCACCCTCTACGAGGACGTGCAGGAGTTCCGGGTGGCGGTCCGGCCCGACGACGGCGTCGTGGTGGGCTGCGGAGCGCTGCACGTGATGTGGGAGGACCTGGCCGAGATCCGCACGGTGGCCGTCGACCCGTCCTGCCGTGGCCAGCGGATCGGGCACCGGCTGGTGGGTGAGCTGATCGACGCGGCCCGGGAGCTGGGCGTCGCGCGGATCTTCGTACTGACCTTCGAGACCCGGTTCTTCGGCTCGTTCGGGTTCCGGGAGATCGACGGCGCTCCGGTGCCGCAGCCGGTCTACGAGCAGCTGCTGCGCTCGTACGACGAGGGTGTCGCGGAGTTCCTGGACCTGGAGCGGGTCAAGCCGAACACGCTGGGCAACACCCGGATGCTGCTGCGCCTGTAGATTCCGCCGGGGGCTGGCTGTCGTAGGGTTGCGGAGTGACGACGCGTGTTGCGGCCATCGACTGCGGGACCAACTCGATCCGACTGCTGGTCGCCGACCTGCCCGAGAAGTCGGCCGGGCCGCAGGCCCCGCTGACCGACGTGACCCGGCGGATGGAAATCGTCCGGCTCGGGCAGGGCGTGGACCGGACGGGGCGGCTGGCGCCGGAGGCGATCGAGCGGACGCGGGTGGCGCTGGCGTCGTACGCCGCCGACATCGAGAAGTTGGGCGCCCAGCGGGTGCGGATGTGCGCCACCTCGGCCTCCCGGGACGCTTCGAACGCGGCCGATTTCACCGAGATGGTGCGGGCCACCCTCGGGGTCGAGCCCGAGGTGGTCAGCGGCGACGAGGAGGCCCGGCTGTCGTTCACCGGTGCGGTGCGCGGCCTGCCCGCCGACGCGTTGGAGCCGTTCCTGGTGGTCGACATCGGCGGTGGCTCCACCGAGTTCGTGGTCGGTGACCGGGCGGCCGGCGTGCGGTCGGCGATCTCCGTGGACATCGGCTGCGTCCGGATGACCGAGCGGCACCTGGCGGGCGACCCGCCGACGGCCGAGCAGATCGCCGCCGCGCAGGCCGACATCGCCGCCGTCGTGGACCGGGCGCTCGCGGCGGTGCCCGGCCGCGAGGCGGCCACCCTGGTCGGCCTCGCCGGTTCGGTCACCACAGTGGTCGCCATCGCTCAGGGCCTGCGGGAGTACGACCCGGAGCGCATCCACCACGCCCGGGTGTCGTACGAGGCGGTGGCCCAGGTGACCGAGGATCTGCTTTCGCGGACCAGCGCGCAGCGGCTGGAGATTCCGGTGATGCACCCGGGCCGGGCCGACGTGATCGCGGCGGGCGCGCTCGTGCTCCGCGTGATCATGGAGCGGGCCGGAATGCCCTCGGTGGTCGCCTCGGAGCACGACATCCTCGACGGCATCGCCTGGAGCCTCCAGTAGGCCACCCGCGTCCTTGATCGACTCCGCATCGCCGATATCGCGGTATCCGGGACACTTGGACACCCCGATATCGGCGATCTCGTGTTGATCTAAGCGCTTGGCGTCGCCTTCAGGCAGTAAGCGGCCTGAGTAGGGCCGTTCTTCAGTCTTCGTCGTCCAGATTAGGGCGGTGCACGCGGATCCAAGCCTCGATGTCCTCGGTGCGCCAGATTCGCCCCGTGGCCAACGCTTCATACGGCTCCGGCCAGTCGGGACGCTTCATGAGCTGCTCCACGCGCTGCCTGCTGACGCCCAGCCGCATGCGAATCTCGTATGCACCCATGAGATTCCGGCCCATTCCTTGGAGGCTAGACATGCCCCTACTAGTCAAGGCCCTAGTTGGGCAACACCCTACTAGGGCCTTGACTAGGGGCTACGGTGCGATCACCCTTAAGTAATGGCAGCATCCAACGTTTCCCCAGTTCACGACCGCCAGCGTCGGGCGATGCGCCCACATCTGCCGATGCGACCTCTGTGGCTGTGCCGGGTGTGCGCCGCCGCCTGGCCATGTCAGCCGGCGCGGCTGTTGTTGACCATGGAGTACCGACGTGACCGGGTCGGCCTGAGCATCTACATGGCTGGCCTGTTGTTTGAGGCCACCGCAGATCTGATCAAGCTCAATCCGAACCCGGCGCCATCCCCGGCCGACCTGTTCGCCAGGTTCGTGGGCTGGACCGCCAGGGGGTCCGAGTCCGCCCCGACCACCCTGGGCGTTGTGCCGACTGATCCCGCAGGCCGGGATGGACCCCCGCTGTCTCGGTGATCGACTCAATGTCGGCGATATTGCGGTGTCCCGTCGGGCGGATGCCCCCACATCGCCGACCTGGAGTGGATCAAGCGCCCGGGTCCCGCTCGGCGCGGCGAGGGCCGGAATCGTTGACGCTACCTCGCATTGCGCACTAGTGTGCAATGCGTGGACACCACACAGTTGTTGAAGGGCGTGCTCGATCTGGCCGTCCTGGCCGTCCTTCGGGAGGAGGACGGCTACGGTTACGACATCCTGCGCCGGCTCCGCGAGGCCGGCCTGGAGGAGATCGGCGACGCCTCGGTCTACGGCACGCTGCGCCGTCTCTTCGCCGCCGGCCTGCTCACCACGTACGTCGTGCCGAGCGAAACCGGCCCGCACCGTAAGTACTACTCACTCAACGCCGCCGGGCGTGACCAGTTGACCCGCTCCGGCAAGCTCTGGCGCTCGTTCGCCACCACAATGGACACTCTGCTCGACGATCGGGGGCTGGCGGCATGACCGTCACGGAGCAGGAGATCACCGACTACGTGGCGCGGGTCCGGGCCGCTCTGGCCGACCTGCCGCCCGACCGGCTCAACGAGCTGACCGAGGATCTCGCCGACCATCTCACCGAGGTCGCCGCCGAGGCCGAGGGCACCCTCGTCGAGCGGCTGGGTGAGCCGGAGACGTACGCCGCCGAGCTGCGCGCCGCTGCCGGCGTCGGCGCGGGCGGTGGGCGCAACCTCGACCAGCGGGTCGCCACCGCCGTGGTCCGGCTCCGCGGCCGGCTGCGCGCGATCGACACCCGGCTCGGCCCACCCCTGGGGTACGCGACAGCCAGCGATTTCCTCCGTCTGCTGCGCCCGGGCTGGTGGGTAGCGCGCGGCTATCTGGCGGCGATGCTGGTCACCGTGATCACCACGGGTGGGAGTTTCGGTCTGCTGCCCCGGTTCGGTGGGGAGCTGCTGGCCGGCCTGATCATGCTCGTCGGTTTCGTGCTCGCCTCGATCTGGCTCGGTCGCCGATCCGGTCAGTTGAGCCGCTGGCCACGGTCCGCCTTGCAGGTCGGCAGCGCGGTGCTTGTGGTGTTCGCGCTCTCGGCCCTGATGCAGGCCGAGAACCGGATGCGCTACGGCGACTACGGCTACGACCCGACGTCTGTCGACAACCCGTACGACCGGATCAGGGACGTCTTCGTCTACGACAGCGAGGGTCGGCTGGTGGAGAACGCCCGGCTCTTCGACGAGAACGGCAACCCGATCCGGCTCGGCTATCCGGACTGCGCCGACCCGGCCGCGGCCTACGGCAATCCGCTGCTGCGGGCCTACCCGTACTGCCCGGACCAGGCGCCCTTCGGGCCGCGAGGCCCGGGCATGCCCGGCCGGCCGACGAGCGGGCCGCAGCCGACCGGCACGTCGACGCCGAGCGAGACCCCGGCGGTTCCGACCCCTGCGCCGAGCACGGCGAGCCCGAGCGTGACGCCGAGTGCCACACCGAGTGGCGACCCGACCCCGACCGCGACGAGCTGACGGGCGATGTGAACCAGATCATGCACACGATGCTGGGAAATAGCTGAACGGACGAGGCGAGCGGGACGACGCCGGAAATCAATGATCGTTACGGTGTCGTCTGCTCATCCACCCCTCGGAAGGAACCCCCGTGTCAGAGCAGGTCGCACCGCCCCCCGCGTCCGACGCCGCACCGCAGCAGCCGGCCGTCGAGACGCCCGCCCAGCCGGCCGTCGAGACGCCGCCCCCGGCCGAGCCGGAGGAGGCGAAGAAGTCCGGTGGGAAGAAGGCGCTCGGCATCATCGGCGCGATCGTCGTGTTTCTCGTCGTCGCCGGCCTGAAGTTCGGTCTCGGCGCGGCGATCGGCAACTTCCTGAACAAGGACGAGACGGCCGACGCCAAGGCCGGCGACTGCATCGCCGAGCTGCCCGAGATCAAGGGCGACAAGGAGGAGGAGGTCGACGGCGCCAAGGTCGTCGAGTGCACCTCCACCGACGCCGCGTACAGCGTGGTCGGCCGGATCGACGGGCAGACCGAAGCCCAGGCCAAGGCCGAGACCACCTGCAACGAGTTCTTCAAGGAAGACCAGGAGGGGTACGTCTTCTACAGCATCGAGTCGGGCAAGAAGGGCTACGTGCTCTGCCTGACCAAGAAGGCCTGACCGAAAAGGCCTGACCGAAAAGGTCAGACCGAGCTGAGAGACCGATGACGGCGGTGGGGGAGCGTTCCCCGCCGCCGTCGGCATACCCCCGGTCACCGCGCGGCGAACAGGAGGTGAATGCCACTGTTCCGGCGTCTTCCCGGCGGAGGCGCGGCATGGCAGGCTACCGGCACGTAGGACCACTGGGCGACCAGCCAACGATGACTGACCGCTAGGAGGACGGCCGATGGGCGACATGGTGAGCTACCGCAGCAACGGGGGTACGAGCGAGGGGTATCTCGCGATACCCGCCAGCGGCACGGCCAGCCCCGCCGTCATCGTCATCCAGGAGCGGTGGGGTCTAGTCCCGCACATCCGGTCGGTCGCGGACCGGTTCGCCGAGGCCGGCTTCGTCGCCCTCGCCCCGGACTTCTACCACGGTGAGACCACCAGCGAGCCGGACGAAGCGCAGCGTCTGCTGCTGGCGATGCGGATGGACGAGGCGGCGAAGGACATCGCCAGCGCCGCCGACTACCTCGCGGGGCGGCCGGAGGTAACCGGCAAGGTCGGCGCCGTCGGCTTCTGCGCCGGTGGCAGCCTCGCCCTCTGGTCGGCGACCCTCTCCGAGCGGATCGTCGCCACCGCCGGCTTCTATCCCGTGCTGCCCTGGGAGTCGATGCGCCCCGACTGGGTCGACTACGCCGGCAAGACGGCCGTCATCCACTGCTCCGAAGAGGACGGCACCTCGGCCGCTGAGGGTGTGCAGACCGCACGCCGGGCCATCGAGGAGGCCGGCGGCACCTGCCAGCTCTACGACTACCCGGGCACCTCGCACTCGTTCTTCAACGACGACCGGCCGGAGGCGTTCGACCAGCGTTCCGCCGCCAGCGCCTGGGCCCGCACCCTCGAACTCTTCCGGGCCAAGCTTGGCTGAGCCGCGTACGCCCGACCAGGTCGTCGCCCGCGCCGCGCGGGCGACGGACCTGGCCGACCTCGACGCGGCGGTCAGTGACTGTTTCGCCTGTCCACGGCTGGTCCGGTGGCGGGAGGAGGTGGCCCGCACCCGACGGGCCGCCTTCCGCGACCAGGAGTACTGGGGTCGACCGGTGCCGGGCTTCGGCCCCGCCGACGCGCGGATCGCCATCCTCGGGCTCGCGCCCGCCGCGCACGGTGGCAACCGCACCGGCCGGATCTTCACCGGCGATCGCTCGGGCGACGTGCTCTTCGCGGCCCTGCACCGGGCCGGGCTGGCGAACCAGCCGACCAGTGTCGCCGCCGACGACGGGCTGGCGCTGTGCGACACCCGCATCTTCTCGGCCGTCCGCTGCGCCCCGCCGGACAACAAACCAACCCCGGACGAGCGGGACACCTGCGCGCCCTGGCTGCACCGCGAGGTCACGCTGATCCGGCCCACCCTGCGCGTCGTGGTCGCGCTGGGCGCGTTCGCCTGGGCCGCGTGGTGGCCTGTGCTGCGCCAGGTGTACGGGCAGCGCCCGCCCAGCCCGCGACCGGCGTTCGGCCATGGGGCACACTGGTCCGGCGCGGCCGTGCCGGAGTTGCTCGGTTGCTACCACGTCAGCCAGCAGAACACCTTCACCGGGCGGCTGACACCGGGGATGTTGGACGATGTCTTCGGCCGGGCCAAGCAGCTGGCCGAAGTGGACTGAGAACGCGTGGGGTGGTGGCGATGACGAACGGAACGCGCCCGCCCACGCCGTCCCCGGTCGCCGGGTCGGGTGTGGTCCGCCCGGTGCTCGGTCTGCTGCGCCGGTGGTGGCCGGTGGGTGCGGTGGCGGCGCTGCTCGCGGCCGCCGCACTGGCCTCGGCGCACTCGTCGATCGGCGCCAGTCAGATCCCGCCGGCCGCGGAGAACGTCCCCTGGGTGCCCGAGTACCCGACGGATACGCCGTCGCCGCCGCCGTCGATCCCGGTCGAGCCGAGGGACGCCGGCGAGGCCACCCAGGCGCACATCCCGCAGTGGATCGCCACCGTGGCGATGGTTCTGCTCGGGCTGGCCATCCTCGCGGTGCTGGGTTATCTCAGCTGGCTCCTGCTCCGTGGCGCGCTGCGCCGCACCTCGCGGGCGCTGCCGGCGCAGCGGGCTCGGCGTACGGCCGAGGGCACCGCCCGCGAGGTGGCCGCCGCCCTGGACGCCGGCCTGGTGGAGCTGGACGACCAGGCCACCGATCCCCGCGTCGCGGTGATCGCCTGCTGGGTACGCCTCGAGGAGGCCGCCGCCGCGGCCGGTGTGCCCCGGCATCCCGGCGACACCCCGACCGACCTGGTCACCCGGCTGCTGCGGGGTGACCCGTCGACCGGGGTCCCGGCGATCGTCAGCGCCGACGTGCTGGCCGAGTTCGCGCACGTCTACCGCGAGGCCCGGTACGCCACGCGTGAGGTCGACGAGGGCACCCGCGACCAGGCCCGCGCCGCGCTGCGGCGGCTACGCGGTGAACTCACCATCGTGACGACTGGCGCTTCCGAGGTGCCGTCGTGAACGGGCTGGGGACGGTGCGACGGTGAGCGGCAGTGCCAGCATCGACGACCTGCTCACCTTCGAGGAGGAGCGGCCGAGGCAGGCCGAGCGTGAGCGGGGTGGCCGGGCCGGACGCGTCTTGCGGGCCCTGGCCGGCAACGCCGCCCTGGTCGCCGTGCTGGTCGTCGGTTTCCGGGCGGTCGGTCTGCAGGTGTCGCTGGTGATCCTGGTGGCCGGTGTGTTCGCGGTGTCCGGGGTGCGCCGGGTCGCTGCCGCGCTCGCGCCACCACCGGCGGCGAGGTCCCGTCCTCCGCGTCATCAGTACGACGACGACGGCACCTGGAACTGGGGTGCCCGGGACGCGCTGCGCGCCGCCATCAACGGCTGGGAACTCCCGCTGGACTGGTCCACGACGCGACCCGAACGCTTCACCGGGGTCATCCTGCCCCGGCTCGCGGAACTGGCCGACGAACGGCTGCGCCTCAAGCACTCGGTGACCCGTGAGTCGGATCCGGCCCGTGCCCGTGCCCTGCTGGGCGATCGGTTGTGGACGTTCCTGGAATCCCCGCCCCGCCGCCCCCCGTCGCCGCGCGATCTCGCGGTGATCGTCGCCGAACTGGAGAACATCTGATGAACGACGTGGACCGGAGCATGCCCGCCGCCGAGGTCGGTCGCCTGGCCCGGGCCGTCCTGGACGCGGTCGGCACCGTCGTGGTCGGCAAGCGGGACGCGTTGGAGCTGGTCCTCGCCGGGATCCTGGCCGGTGGGCACGTGCTCCTGGAGGACCTGCCCGGTCTGGGCAAGACGCTCACCGCGCGCTCCTTCGCCCAGGCGCTCGGGTTGGACTTCCGCCGGCTCCAGTTCACCCCGGACCTGCTCCCCGCCGACGTCACCGGCTCCTTCCTCTACGACCAGCGCAACGGCGACTTCACCTTCCGCGCCGGGCCGGTCTTCACCAACCTGCTCCTCGCCGACGAGATCAACCGGACGCCGCCGAAGACCCAGTCCGCGCTGCTGGAGGCGATGCAGGAGAAGCAGGTCTCGGTGGAGGGCGTGACGTACAAGCTGGACGAGCCGTTCCACGTGCTGGCCACCGCAAACCCGATCGAGTACGAGGGGACCTACCCGCTGCCCGAGGCGCAGCTGGACCGGTTCCTGCTGCGGGTCTCCTTCGGCTATCCGGAGCACGAGGAGGAGTGGGAGGTGCTGCGCCGTCGGATGGGCCGCCGCCGCGAGGAGGCGGACATCAAACCGGTCGTCGACGCCGCCACCCTGCGGGCGATGCAGGCCGCCCTGGAGGACGTGGTGGTGGAGGACTCCATCGGCCGGTACATCGTGTCGCTGACCGCGGCCACCCGGGAACATCCGTCGGTGCTGGTCGGCGCCTCGCCGCGTGGCTCGTTGGCGCTGCTGCTGCTGGCCCGGGTGCGCGCGGTGTTCGGCGGCCGGGACTACGTGGTGCCGGAGGACGTCAAGGAAGTGGCGGCGCCCGCCCTGGCCCACCGGATCACCCTGCGCCCGGAGATGTGGCTGCGCCGCGTCGACCCGGCCTTCGTGGTGGGTGAGGTGTTGGAGGCCACGCCCGCCCCGGCCAGCGGTGCGCTGCCCAGCTACGCCGCCGGCGGGCTCCGGCGCTGATGACCGGCCCGACCGCGCCCGCGCCGCGATCCACCGAGCCGGAGTCGGCCGCCGGCTGGGCGCCCACCCCGGCGCTCGGCCGCGCGGTGCTGCTCGCCGGCCTGTTGCTGGTGGCGGGGGTCCTGCTGGGGCGGGTCGATCTCGTCGTGCTGGCGGCCCCGTTCGCGCTGGGCACCGCGTACGCGCTGCGCCGCCGGCCCACGACGCTGCCGCAGGTCTGGATCACCGCCGGGGACGACGGACCGCTCGTCGAGGGTGGCGAGGTGTCGGCCGCCGTCAGTGTCGGCAACCCGGACGCGGTCGACTACGACCTCGTGGTGGTGCGGTCCCGGGTCTCGCCGTGGTTGCGGATCATCCGGGCCGGTTTCGCCGGCACCGGCCCGGCCGACGACGCCCCGCCCGCCGACGCCCCGCCCGCTGCTGGCGCGTCCGCCCGCACCGGCCGCTCCGTCGCCGATCGGCCGTTCGTGACCTCAGTGCCCGCCGCCGCGGCGGTGGACCTCGAGTTGGCCGGCCGGGCTCTGCGCTGGGGCCGGCACCCGGTCGGTCCGGCCGGCGCGCGGGTCGCCACGGCGGGTG
Source organism: Micromonospora sp. NPDC005197 (assembly GCF_040608295.1). Taxonomy (NCBI): domain Bacteria; kingdom Bacillati; phylum Actinomycetota; class Actinomycetes; order Micromonosporales; family Micromonosporaceae; genus Micromonospora; species Micromonospora sp. NPDC005197. The sequence goes on from NZ_JBEXHY010000002.1 coordinate 105,080, forward strand.
GCCTGCTGGTCTCCCGAGCGGTGTTCACCGAGCCGGTCGGGGTGCGGGTCTATCCGCGCACCGAACCGTTCGAGGCGGTGGAGGCGATGCCCCGCGCCGCCGGCCTGGTCGGCGCGCACCACTCCCGCCGGCCCGGTGAGGGCGGCGAGCTGGCCGGCGTACGGATCTTCGCCCCCGGCGACCGGCTCCGCCGCGTCGACTGGCGGGTGTCGCTGCGCGCCCGGCAGTTGCACGTGGCGGCCACCCTCTCCGACCGGGACGCCGAGGTGGTGGTGCTGCTCGACGTGCTCGCCGAGGCGGGGCGCTCCGGCGGCGTGGACGGCTCCGCCTCGGTGCTGGACACCACAGTGCGGGCCACCGCGGCGATCGCCGAGCACTACCTGCACCGGGGCGACCGGGTGTCGCTTGTGGAGTACGGGCCGGGGGCCCGCCGGTTGCGCGCGGCCGCCGGCCGCCGGCAGTACCTGACCGTCCTGGAGTGGCTGCTCGACGTGCGCGCCGAAGCCTCCCAGCACGAGCCGTACGACCAGGTCTTCGGCCCGCAGCAGCTCTCCTCGGACGCGTTGGTGGTGGTCCTCACCCCGCTGCTGGACGAGCGTTCGGCGCAGATGCTGGCGCGGCTGGCCCGCGCCGGTCGGTTCGTGGTGGCGGTCGACACGCTGCCGGCCAACCTGACGCCGCCGAAGGATCGGGGTTGGGCCGAGGTGGCGTACCGCCTGTGGCGGCTGGACCGGGAAACCATGATCGGGCAGCTCCGGGAGCACGGCGTGCCCATCGTGCGCTGGGCCGGCGCGGGCAGCCTGGACCAGGTGCTGCGGGACGTGGCGCGGCTGGCGACGGCCCCAAGGGTCGGTTCCCGGTGAGGATCGAGGGTGTGGGCAGATGATCGACGCGATCACCGGGCGGGTTCGGGCTGCTCAGGATGCTGTTGCACGGATCAGCGCCGTTCCGCTGATGGTCCGGGCCGCGATCTTCGTCACCGCGCTGGCCGGGCTGGCGCTGGCGTTTCCCGCCGAGGTGTTGACCGGCCGGCCGCTGCTGTTCCTGGCGGTGGCCGCGCTGCTGCCCGCGATGGGTCCGCGGCGGCTGTGGCCGACGTTCGTGGCGCTGGTCATGGTCGGTGGCTGGCTGCTCGCCACCGACGGATACGGCCGACCGGTGGCGTTGTGGCGCCTGCTCGCCGTCGCCGCGCTGCTGTACCTGGGGCACTCCCTGTGCGCGCTGGCGGCGCTGCTGCCGTACGACGCGGTGGTGGACCCGGAGCTGGTCACCCGGTGGTTGCTGCGGGTGGCGGCGGTGCTGTTGGGTACGGCCGTGCTGGGGGTGCTGCTGTTGCAGGCGGCGGGCCTGGGCGGGGAGGCCGGTCATCAGTGGGTCACCGTGCTGGGGCTGGTGGTGGCGGTGGGTCTCGTCGCGTTGCTGGGTTGGCTGCTGCGGCGTAGGTGAACCCCTGAGGCGACAGAGTTATGCAGGTCACAGGGGTTGTGTTCCGTCACAGATGGGGGGCGCGAGCGGGATTACCTGAGCCCGGCGGGGAAAGATAGATGACGTGAATCCGAAGCGGATCCTTGTGGTGGGTGCCGGGCACGTCGGTCTCTACGCGGCCCTGCGCCTGTCAAAGAAGCTCAGCTCCCGTGAGGCTGAGGTCATCGTCGTGGACCCCCAGCCCCACATGACCTACCAGCCGTTCCTGCCCGAGGCCGCGGCGGGGAACATCTCCCCCCGGCACTCCGTGGTGCCGCTGCGCCGGGAGCTGCGCCGGTGCAAGGTGGTGGCGGGAACGGTCACGCGGGTCGAGCACGACCGCAAGGTGGCCACCGTGCAGCCGATCGTCGGTCCGGCCCGGGAGATCGCGTACGACCACGTGATCGTCGCGCCGGGTTCGGTGTCCCGGACGCTGCCGATTCCGGGCCTGCACGAACAGGGCATCGGGTTCAAGACGATCGGTGAGGCGATCTACCTCCGTAATCACGTGCTGGACCGGCTGGACGTCGCGGCCGTGACCCCGGATGCGGAGGTGCGCCGCTCGGCGCTGACCTTCACGTTCGTCGGTGGCGGTTACGCGGGCATCGAGGCGCTCGCCGAGATGGAGGACATGGCCCGGGACGCCCTGCGCTACTACCCGGAGCTGAAGCCGGAGGACATGCGCTGGGTGCTCGTCGAGGCCACCCAGCGGGTGCTGCCCGAGGTCGACCGGGACATGGGCGCCTACACGGTGCAGCAGCTCATGAAGCGCAACATGGACATCCGGCTGGACACCCGCCTGGAGTCCTGCGTCGACGGGGTGGTCAAGCTCTCCGACGGGGACAGTTTCCGGTCCGACACGATCGTCTGGACGGCCGGCGTGAAGCCGTCGCCGATGCTTGACGCGACGGACTTCCCGCGTGACGAGCGCCGGCGGGTCACCTGCATTCCCACCCTCCAGGTGGTCGACGGTGACCGGGTCATCGAGGGCGCGTGGAGCGCGGGTGACTGCGCCGCCGTGCCGGACCTGACCAAGGAGCCGGGCAACTTCTGCTCGCCGAGCGCGCAGCACGCGGTGCGTCAGGCGGCGCGGATGGCCGACAACATCGTCGCGGTGATCCGCGGCCGCGAGCCGGTCAACTACAAGCACAAGCACGCCGGCAGCGTCGCCAGCCTCGGCCTGCACAAGGGCGTCGCCCAGGTGTACGGCATCAAGATGACCGGCTGGCCGGCCTGGTTCATGCACCGGACGTACCACATGAGCCGGATCCCCTCGTTCAACCGCAAGGTCCGGGTGGTGGTGGACTGGTCGCTGGCGTTCTTCCTCAAGCGTGAGGTCGTCGCCCTGGGCCAGCTGCACGACCCGCGCGAGGAGTTCGTCGAGGCATCCCAGCCGGTGGGCGCGCCGCGCGTCTGAGCAAACTGGACGAAAGGGCCCCTCCTGCTCAGGAGGGGCCCTTTCGCGATACTCGGCGTCAGACCCGCCAGATCCAGGCGTCGGCGATGCGGGTGGCCGGGCCGTACAACTGCTCCAGGGTCGCCCGCAGGCTGTCGGCGTGCGGCGCGTCGTCGGCCAGCGCCACGCAGGACGCGCCCCAGAAGTCGACGTCCCGGGCGGCCTGCCGGCGCTGCTCGTCGCCGATGGCCGGCTGGTCGCCGCGGCGGGCGACGTCGGCCAGCAAAGCCGAGGTGGGCTGCTTGAAGGTGCCCATGGCGGCGGTGCCACCGCGCCCGTACGGGCCGATGAAGAACCCCTCGGGCAGGCCGAACCCGGCGTCGGCGGCGGCTGCCCAGCGCATCGGCCACGGTTCCTTGGGGGTGGGCAGTGGCACCGGGACCAGCACCCCGCCCGGGCGGACGCACTGCCGCCAGTGCCCGCCGGTGATGAACTCCGGCACGGCGGGCCGCTCGGCGGTCGGCAGTGGGGTCGGGAAGATCGGCAGCAGGGCTGCGATGACGGCGAGCGGCACCAGCCGCCGCGCCCGGCCGGTGCCGCGCAGTGCCCGGTCGACGGCCACGACGAGCACCGTCGCCACAATCGGGAGCAGCGCCAGGCCGAACCGCATCGGCAGCGCGCCGTCCATCACCGGCAACCCGGCCAGCAGGGCGTACGGGCCGGGCAGCGCGGTGCGGGTGCCGCCGAGCACCACCTCCGGGCCGAGGGAGAGCGCGCCCATCACCAGCGCCGCCACCACGCAGGCGAGCACCAGCCGGCGCCGGCCGGCCCAGACCGCGCAGGCGGCGGTGACCAGCAGCAGCGGCCAGCCGAGGAAGGTGTTGTATTCGGCGGGGCCGGTGGTCAGCCGGGACGCCTCGTCGCTGCCGGCGACCGACAACGGGGAGACCGCCCACCAGCTGCTGAGGTCGGCCGAGAAGTAGGCCGGGCTGAACATCCCGTCGGCGACGCCCTGCGGCCCGGCGAACTGGAACCACAGTGGGTAGCCGAGCACCAGCAGCGCCAGGCCGGCGGCGATCGCCAGCCCGCCGGCGAATCCGGGCAGTGCGCGCCGGGCGAGGTCCCGGTCCGCGACGGTGTAGCTGATCGCCATCACCAGCAGTGTGACGGCGCAGAGGAAGAGGACCTCCTCGCCGATGAAGACCTGCGCGGTGACGGCTGCGGCCAGCCCGGCAGCGGAGCTGATCATCCGTCGTCGGTCCGGGCCGACCGATCGGGCGCGGCCCGTCGCGTCGGGTGTCGTGGGGCCGGGGTCGGACGCGCGGAGCAGCCGGAGCACCAGCCAGACGATCACCGGCACCAGCCACTGCGCCGTCATGTGCAGGTGGCTGTTGGACTGCGAGATCATGCCCGGACCGAACCCGCACAGCCCGCCGCCGAGCGCGGCGGCGAGGCGGTTGGCGCGCAGCGTCCGGTGGAACAGCAGGTACCAGGCGAGGGCGGTGCCGGCCAGGTTGGCGGCGGCGAGCAGCGCGAAGGTGGTGGGCGCGCCGAGCAGGAGGGTGATCGGCGCGCAGACGACGCCGAGCGCGATGACAGTGGTGTTGGCCATCAGGTTGACGCCGTCCGGGGCGTTGAGCCGGTCGGTGAGCAGGTGGAAGTCGCCGAGCAGCGCCCTCGCGTCGACCGCCAGGAACCATTCGTAGAGCGTCTGGTCCTCGGGGTTGAGCGCCAACGTCCGCCCACCCGGGTCGGGCCACAGGCCGTGGGTCAGCCAGCCGGCGAGCGCCACCCAGACCACCGCGATCAGCAGATCCGCCCGGTGGCGGCGGACGGCGGCCAGCAGCCGGACGGCCCGGGGTCGGCGGCTGACCTGATCGTCGAGACGGAAGACCTGGTCAGGGGCGGCGTCGGGGGCCGTTGGGGCTGCGCTGCTCACGGCATCGACCCTAATGTGGCCAGCCCGGCGGGGTACGCCGGGTCGCCGCGGACCGGCTACGGTGACACTGCACCGTGCGTGTCGGCGCGCGGGTGCCACCCGCCCGGGTGGTGGAACGGCAGACACGGCCGCCTTAAAAGCGGCTGCCGAAAGGCGTGCGGGTTCGACCCCCGCCCCGGGCACCCAGCCGCCACGGCGTCCGCGTTCCCATCGTGATCACCAGGAGTGGGCCGGGCAGTTTACTCTTGGGGTGCACGTTCACGTGCAAACGACCCCCTGAGGGAGGCCAGACAGTGAAGACCTCGAACCCGGTGCTCGCCCGGCTCGGCCAGGCGGCCGAGCGGGAGCGCTCCGCCGGGTACGCACCGGCCGGGCCGTACGGACAGCCCGGCATTCCGCAGCAGTACCCGTCCCAGGCCGGCTACCCGGCCGCACCGCCCGCCGTGGCACCGATGACCGTCGACGACGTGGTCGTCAAGACGGTCGCGCTGTTCGGCATCCTCGGCATCACCGCCGCGGCCGCCTGGGTGCTCGTGCCCGACGCGCTGGTCGGCACCGCCTGGATCGGCGCGGCGGTCGTCGGCCTGGTGCTCGGCCTGATCATCTCGTTCTCCCGGATGGCCAACCCGGCGCTCGTCATCGCGTACGCGGTCGTCGAAGGTGTCTTCGTCGGCATGGTCAGCAAGGCGTTCGAGTCCGCCTACGACGGCATCGTGCTCCAGGCCGCCGTGGCCAGCTTCGGCATCTTCTTCGTGATGACGATGATCTACAAGGCGAAGATCATCCGGGCCACCCCGGTCTTCGTCAAGGTCATGACTTCGGTGATCATCGGCCTCGCCGCGGTCATGCTGATCAACCTGGTGCTGGCGCTGTTCGGCATCAACACGGGTCTGCGTGACGGCAGCCCGCTCGCCATCGGCTTCAGCCTCGTCTGCATCGTGGTCGCGTCGCTGAGCTTCGTGCTCAGCTTCAAGGAGATCGAGGACGGCGTCCGGATGGGCCTGCCCCAGCGCTACTCCTGGGTGGCCGCGTTCGGCATCCTGGTCAGCCTGGTCTGGCTCTACATCGAGATCCTGCGCCTGCTGAGCTACTTCCAGGGCGACGACTGATCTCGTCCGTCCCGCTGACCGGCGCCCGCTCCCGCTCTCGCGGGGGCGGGCGCCGTCGTCCGCGCCGTTTCGCCGCCGCCGCCGGGCCGTCCGGGGCAGAGTGACTGCGAGGGGTACGCGGGCGAAGGAGGCGACGGTGCGCAGCAACAACCCGGTGCTCAACCGGCTGGACGAGACCGGCCGGTTGGAGTCCCGGGTGGTCAGCTCCCGCGACGTCGAGCCGATGACCGTCGACGACGTGGTGGTGCGTACCGTCGGATTGCTCCTGCTCACCGGCGCGGCCGCCGCGGTGTCCTGGGCGGTGGTGCCCGACGCGGTGTGGTTGGGGGCGGCCCTGGCCGGCAGCGCCCTGGCCTCGATCGTGCTGGTCCTGGTCATCTCGCTGCGGGGGATCACCAACCCGGTGCCGATCGTCGGCTATGCGGTGCTCCAGGGGCTGCTGCTGGGGGTCGCCAGCCGGACCTTCCAGCAGGTCTACCCCGGGATCGTGGTGCAGGCGGTGGCCGGCACCTTCGGCGTCTTCCTCGGCATGGCGGCGCTGTACCGGGCCCGGGTGATCCGCGCGACGCCCCGGCTGGCCCGCCTGGTGATCGGCACGCTGCTCGGTATCGCCGTGCTCAGCGTGGTCAACCTGGTGTCGTACCTGATCTCCGGACGGCCGGGGCTGGCGGTCTACAGCGTCAGCGGGGAGGTCGGCTGGTTGCCGTACGCCTTCTCGGTCGTGGCGATCATCGCCGGTGCGTTCAGCTTCATCCTCGACTTCGACCTCGTCGAGCGTTCGGTGCGCGACGGCCGACCCCGCCGGTACGCGTGGCTGAGCGCGTTCGGCCTGCTCACCGGCCTGGTCTTCCTCTACTGGCAGCTGCTACGGCTGCTCAGCTACCTGCGCCGCTGAGCGGCCCGGAATGTCGGGGTCGGCGCCGGCCGTAGACTCGGCGGCGATGAGCGCAGCGGAGTTGGAGCGGGCCGTGCAGTTGCTGGTCCGCCAGGTCGGGCACTGGGAGCAGCCGCGCTGGGCGGCGGCCGCGACCACCGGCAACGTGCCCCGCGCCGACCTGATGCACCGGTTGGTGCAGGAGATCGCCAATCTGGCCGCCGACGCCGAGGGACAGCCCCGCCGGACCGTGCCCCGGCTGGACAACGACCTGGCCCTACCCGACCAGTTGCGGGTGGTGACGGCCGACCTGCTGGCCGCCGGGGCCGACGCCGAGGCGCTGGCGCGGGCCGCCGCCGAGGTGACGGCGACCCGCGGCGCTCTCTGACGTCGGGTCAGCTCAGGCGTTCGAGCACCATGGCCATGCCCTGGCCGCCGCCGACGCACATGGTCTCCAGACCGATGGTCTTGTCGTGCCACTCCAGCGCGTTGAGCAGGGTGCCGGTGATCCGGGCGCCGGTCATGCCGAACGGGTGGCCGACCGCGATCGCGCCGCCCATGACGTTCAGCTTCTCCTCCGGGATGCCCAACTGCCGGTAGGAGGGGATCACCTGGGCGGCGAACGCCTCGTTGATCTCGACCAGGTCGACGTCGTCGATGGTCATGCCGGCCCGGCGCAGCGCCTGCCGGGACGCCTCGACCGGTCCGAGACCCATGATCTCCGGCGACAGCGCGGTCACGCCGGTGGAGACGATCCGGGCCAGCGGGGTCAGGCCCAGCTCCTCGGCCCGCTGGGCGCTCATCACGACGACGGCGGCGGCGCCGTCGTTGAGCGGGCAGCAGTTGCCCGCGGTGATCCGCCCGTCCGGACGGAACACCGGCTTCAGGCCGGCCACCGCATCCAGGGTGACGCCTGCGCGGGGGCCGTCGTCGGTGCTCACCACGGTGCCGTCCGGCGTGGTGACCGGGGTGATCTCCCGGGCCCAGAAGCCGTCGGCGATGGCCTTCTCGGCGAGGTTCTGACTGCGCACACCGAACTCGTCCATGTCGGCGCGGGTCACGTCGTACACCTGGGCGAGGTTCTCCGCGGTCTGCCCCATGGTCAGGTAGATGTCCGGCAGCTCACCGGCCTCGCGCGGGTCGGTCCAGACCTCGGCGCCGCCCTGCGCGCGGCGCTTCGAGCGCTCAGCGGCCGCCGCGAAGCGCGGGTTCTCCCAGCCGCCGCCGACGAGGGCCTGCGCCTCGGGAGGCAGCCCGTCGGAGCTGCCGCGGGCGTAGCGGGAGACCATTTCGACACCGGCGGAGACGAACACGTCGCCCTCGCCGGCGCGGATCGCGTGCAGCGCCATCCGGGTGGTCTGCAGCGAGGAGGCGCAGTAGCGGGTCAGCGTGGCGCCGGGAACGGTGTCCAGACCGAGCAGGGTGGCCACCACGCGGGCCATGTTGAAGCCCTGCTCACCGCCGGGCAGGCCGCACCCGAGGTAGATGTCGTCGATGGTGGTCGGGTCGAGTTCGGGGATCTTGTCCAGTGCGGCCTGGACGATGGTCGCGGCGAGGTCGTCGGAGCGGACATCGCGCAGGGACCCCTTGTGCGCCCGGCCGATGGGGGAGCGGGCGGTAGCGACGATGACGGCGTCGCGGGACGACTCAATCGGCATGGGCCAACGTTAACCCGCCGGTAACATGGCACGGAAGAAGCAGGCGCGGCGGGAAATGTCACCCCGGCCGGGCGTGCTCTAGCGCCGGGAGGCGACCGCCGCCGCGGCCGCGACGGCCGGCAGCAGGGCGTGCGCCCACACCCGGTAGCCGTCGGCGGACGGGTGGAAGCCGTCGTGGCAGAGCGTCCCCGCGTCGGCCCGGAAGACCGGCCCGGTCTCGGTGGCCAGGTCGACCACCGCACCGCCCGCCTCCAACACCGCGGTGGTCTGCGCGCGGGCCATCCGCCGCCCGGACCAGCCGACCAGCTGACGCAGCGGCGGCGCGATGGCGCGTACGGCGCCGAGGTCGGGGCAGGTGCCCACCACCACCTCGACGCGCGCCTCCCGCAGCCGGTGCACCGCCGCCCCGAGATAGGCGGACGCGTCGGCGGGCCGGCGCAGCCCGGTGGCGTCGTTCGCGCCGATCAGGATCAGCGCCACGTCGGGCCGCTCGCCGAGCAGGGCCCGGGCGACCTGGGTGGCCAGGTCCGTCGAGCGCGACCCGGAGACGCCGACGCTGGACAGGTGCACCCGGCGGCCGGTCGGGCCCTCGGCGAGCAGGTTGGCCAACTGTCCGCCAATGGTGTCGTCGAGGCGGTCGACGCCCACGCCCAACGCCGACGAGTCACCGAGCAGCACCAGCCGCAGCGGCGCGGCGTCGGCCCGGCCGATCGTCGCCCGCAACGCCAACCCCAGCTCCGGCTCGGCGTAGCGCCGGTGCCGGGCGACGAACGCCTCACCGGCCAGGACGGCGGCGCCGCCCACCGTGCCGGCGAGCAGCGACAGCGCCGCCGCCCGACCCAGGCGGCCGGGAAGACCGGCGGTCACGCCCCGCTCGCTGCGCTCGTTCATGCCAGTCCCTCCACTGTCGAGGTGTCCGTCGCGGAGCCGGACTGCGGCACCGTGTTGACACCGAAGAACGCCCGGCGACGCAGCTGCGCCCACCGGCCGGCCGGTCCTCGGTCGCGGCCCCGGACCTGGGTGCCGCTGACCTCGGTGCCGGCGTGCCGGGCCGCCTCCTGCGCGGCCTTTGGCAGCGACCGTACGCCCTCGCCCCGCGCCGGTGTGGCCCGTCGCTCCGGCCCGGAGCCGAGCGCCGAGAGCATCGTCGGCAGCAGAGCGGCGGCGGCCATCGCGTACCCCTCGGCGGAGGGGTGGAACCGGTCCCAGGCGAACATTCGGTGCGGTTCGGCGGCGAACCGTGGGCCGAGCAGGTCGCCGAGGGACACCGTCGAGCCGCCCGCCTCGACCACCGCCACCGTCTGGGCGGCGGCGAGCTGGCGACTCCACCGGTGCGCCAGCCAGCGCAGCGGTGGCTGGATCGGCCGGATCGCGCCGAGGTCGGGGCAGGTGCCGACGACCACCTCGCAACCGGCGTCGCGCAGCGCGTGGACCGCCTCGACCAGGTAGCGCACCGCCAGGCCGCGCGGCGTGCGGTTGGTGATGTCGTTGCCGCCGATCAGGATCACCGCGATGTCCGGCGCACACTCCAACGCCGCCTCCACCTGGTGCCGGAGCGCCGCGGAGATGGCGCCGACCACCGCGAAACGGCGCACCAGGACCGGCCTGTGCAGCCGCCGGGACAGGCCGGTGGCGAGCAGCGCCCCCGGTGTCTCCCGGCGGCGGTGGACCCCGTAGCCGGCCGCCGACGAGTCACCGAGCACGACCATGGTGAGCGGGGGGCCGGGGAACTTCGCGCCGTACATCCCGTCGCAGCGCGGCGGCGGGGCCTCGGCCATCGGGATGGTGCGCCGGGCCTGGCGGGCCTGGCCGAGCAGCACCCCGCCGGTCGCCATCGCGGCCGCCGCGGTGGCGCCCGTCCCGATAGCCGCCAGCCGGGCGATCCGCCAGGCCTGCCGCCAGCGCGGACCAACGGGTACGACAGAACCAGCGACCCCCATATGCCGACATTATCGCGCCGGCCCGACACGCCGCTGTCGTCGTCCCGGCTCGGGAGTGCCTGGAAACCGACGAGACGGGGTACCTGTCCGGTGGAGGCCGGCCGACTTGCGCCGACCCGCCACGCTGATCCGGCGGAGAGGAGCGCGACGATGGGGAAGACACTGAAGCGCAGCGCGGCGTTCACGGCCCTGGCGCGGGCACTGGCGGCGGGGGCGCGCGGCGGGCCCTCGCTGGGCAGCCGACTGGCGGCGCTGCCCCGGATGATCCGGGCCACGACCCGGGGGGAGTACGACGGTGGCCTCCGGCTGGCCCTGATGACGGCGGCCACGGCGTACATCGTCTCGCCCATCGACCTGCTGCCGGAGATCCCACTGGCGATCTTCGGGCTGGCCGACGACGCGGTGATGATCACCTGGCTGGCCGGCAGCGTGCTCGCCGAGACCGACCGTTTCCTCGAATGGGAGGCCCGACGCAGCTCGGTCATCCCCGGGGGGCTGGTGCCCTGACGGCACGTACGCTGGTCGGCGAGGATACGTCTGCCCGGCCGCCGTCGCCGGCGCCGCAACGAAGGGCACACCGTGCAGTACTACGACAACGTCGTCGACATGATCGGCAACACCCCGCTGGTCCGCCTGCGCAACGTCACCGAGGGCATCCAGGCCACCGTGCTCGCCAAGGTCGAGTACGTCAACCCGGGCGGCTCGGTGAAGGACCGGATCGCGCTGCGCATGGTCGAGGACGCCGAGGCGGCGGGCCTGCTGCGGCCCGGCGGCACGATCGTCGAGCCGACCAGCGGCAACACCGGCGTCGGGCTCGCCCTGGTGGCCCAGCTCAAGGGCTACAAGTGCGTCTTCGTCTGCCCCGACAAGGTCAGTCAGGACAAGCAGGACGTGCTGCGGGCGTACGGCGCCGAGGTGGTGGTCTGCCCGACCGCGGTCGCGCCGGAGGACCCGCGCTCGTATTACAACGTCTCCGACCGGCTGACCCGCGAGATTCCCGGCGCGTGGAAGCCCGACCAGTACAGCAACCCGGCGAACCCGCGCTCGCACTACGAGACGACCGGCCCGGAGCTGTGGAAGCAGACCGAGGGCCGGCTCACGCACTTCGTGGCGGGCGTCGGCACCGGCGGGACGATCTCCGGCATCGGGCAGTATCTGAAGGAGGCGTCCGAGGGGCGGGTGCGGGTCATCGGGGCCGACCCGGAGGGCTCGGTCTACTCCGGCGGCACCGGCCGGCCGTACCTGGTGGAGGGCGTCGGCGAGGACTTCTGGCCGGAGACGTACGACCGGGGTGTGGCCGACGAGATCGTCGAGGTCTCCGACAAGGCGTCCTTCGAGATGACCCGGCGGCTGGCCCGCGAGGAGGGCCTGCTGGTCGGGGGCTCCTGCGGGATGGCCGTGGTCGCCGCGTTGGAGGTGGCCCGCAAGGCCGGCCCGGACGACGTCGTGGTGGTGCTGCTGCCCGACGGCGGTCGCGGCTACCTCTCCAAGATCTTCAACGACTCGTGGATGGCCCGGTACGGCTTCCTGGACAACTCCGGCCACGAGCCGACGGTGGCCGACGCGCTGGCCAGCAAGCCGGGCGGCCTGCCCGAGCTGGTGCACGTGCACCCGACCGAGACGGTCCGGGACGCGATCGACTACATGCGCGAGTACGGCGTCTCGCAGCTGCCGGTGCTCAAGGCCGAGCCGCCGGTGGTGACCGGTGAGGTCGCCGGCTCGATCGCCGAGCGGGATCTGCTCGACGCGCTGTTCACCGGTCAGGCCCACCTGCACGACACCATCGAGCGGCACATGGGTAACCCGTTGCCGATGATCGGTGGCGGCCAGCCGGTGAGCGAGGCCGTCGGCCTGCTGGAGAAGTCCGACGCCGCGCTGGTCCTGGTCGACGGCAAGCCCAAGGGCGTCCTGACCCGCCAGGACCTCCTGGCTCACCTCGGCGCCCACTAGTTCTCGCCCCCGCCTGTCCGCATGCTCGCCTCCGGGGCGGCACGGGCACCTCTGCCGGTCCTTTGCTCTGCTTCACTCCACGCAACACCGAGTGTCCGGTAATCGGACACTCGGTGTTGCGTATGTTGAAGCAGAGCAAAGGCCGTGAGGCAGGGCGGGGCGGGGTGGACGCCGCACGAACCGCACGTGGGCGAGCGCCCCACGAAACGCACGATCGTCGGGCAGCAGGGCGTCAGAGGGGGCGGGTGTAGCGGAGCTGGGGCGCGGGGGCGGTGCCCATGTGTTCCTCGCGTTCCGCTCCCGTCGGGGTCCAGCCGCCGCGCTCGTAGAAGGCGCGGGCGTGGGCGTTGTCGCGGAGCACCCAGAGCACCGCCCGCTGCCAGCCCCGCGCCCGCATGGCGTCCAAAGCGTCCACCATCAACGCGCGGCCGGTGCCCCGCCCCTGCTCGGCCGGGTCCAGGTGGATCGCGTTGAGCAGTCCGGTCGCCGGGTCGTCCTCGTCGTCCGGGCCCACGTAGCTGAAGCCGACCAGCACGCCGGCGCGTTCCGCCACGGTCAGCCGCTGGTTGTCGCGCTCCCAGGCCCACCGTTCGGTCCAGTACCGTCCCATCGCCTCCCCGGTCGGCTCGGCCAGCGCTTCCGCCGGCAGGAACGACGAGTAAGCGGCCACCCGGGAGCGTTGGTGCAGGGCGCCGATCCCCATCAGGTCGTCGTCGGTGGCGGGGCGGAGCGTGACGGTCATCCGGCCGAGGCTACCCGGCGGGGCGGGACCTGCACGGTGGTCAGATCCTCGGCGATGACCAGGTCGCCGTCGAATGGCCCGCGGGCCTCGTCGAAGAACCGGCGCGGGTCGGGGTAACGCTGCGAGAAGTGCGTGAGCACCAGCGTGCGTACCCCCGATTCGGTCGCCACCCGCGCGGCCTGCGCCGCGGTCAGGTGGCCGACCTCGGCGGCGAGCGCGGCCTCCGACTCCAGGAAGGTCGACTCGATGACCAGCAGGTCGGCGTGCTCGGCCAGGGCGTACACCCCGTCGCACAGGCCGGTGTCCATCACGAAGGCGAACCGCTGCCCCGGCCGGGGCACGCTCACCTCGTCGCGGGTGACGCGACGACCGTCGAGGTCCAGGTGCCCGACGCGGATCAGCTCGCCGACGGCCGGACCGGCGATGCCGTACGCGGCCAGCTTCTCCGGCAGCATCCGGCAGCCGTCCGGCTCGACCAGCCGATAGCCGTACGTCTCGATCGGGTGCCGCAGCCGGCGGGCCTCCAGCGTGCCGCAGCTCAGGGCGATCCGTTGACCGTCGGTCTCGATCGGGGTGACCGCCAGCTCGGCGGTCTCGTAGAAGGAGGTGGCGTGCCGCAGTCGGGCGAAGTACTCGGCGCCGCCCGCCGGGAAATGCACGGCGACCGGATGCGACACCCGGTCCAGCGAGAGTCGCTGGATGGTGCCGGGCAGGCCGAGGCAGTGGTCGCCGTGGAAGTGCGTGACGCAGATCCGGGTCAGGTCGGTCGCGGTGACCGTGGTGTGCAGGAGCTGCCGCTGGCTGCCCTCGCCCGGGTCGAAGAGGATCACCTCGTCGTCCCAGCGCAGCACGTACCCGTTGTGGTTGCGCTGCCGGGTGGGGGCCTGGCTGGCCGTCCCGAGAATCACCAGCTCGCGCATCGACACGCTGATCTCCCACAGCTATGGAGCGACCCCCGGGGCGCTCCGCGCTGTCGCGCGGGCCGGCTGGACTTGGCCGGCACCCCGGGGGTCGGGTGGCTGTCGTGGATTCGCCGCACCGCTGCCACACGGTCTCGACGGTCGTACTGGTTGCCCGCCTCGCGGCGGACGGATCACTGTCGAGGACAGCGGCTAGCTGACAGCCACCTCACGAGTCCGATTGCTATACAAGTCTGGACCACCTCCTTTCACGTGTACGGCCACGTTATCGAGTTCTCGCCGGGCGCGGCAACGGATTTCGATCACAGGGCCAGACGGGAATGCCCGGCCACCTCGTCGGCGGCCGGGCATCGCGCTCAAGCAGGTGGGTCAGCCAGCGGTACGCGCCACGCCGACCGGGCAGCTCAGCCCGTTCGGGCCGTGGTTGCAGTACCCGTTCGGGTTCTTGGTCGGGGCGAGGTACTGCTGGTGGTAGTCCTCGGCGAAGTAGTAGCTGCCGAGCGGGGCGATCTCGGTGGTGATCTCACCCTTGCCGGCCCGGCTCACGATCGGCTGGAAGGCGTCCCGGGACGACTCCGCGATGGCCCGCTGCTCGTCATTGGTCGTGTAGATCGCCGACCGGTACTGGGTGCCCACGTCGTTGCCCTGGCGCATGCCCTGGGTCGGGTCGTGGTTCTCCCAGAAGACCTTCAGCAGGTCCTCATACGTGATCTTGCTGGGGTCGTACACCACCTGGACGACCTCGGCGTGCCCGGTCCGGCCGGAGCACGTCTCCTCGTACGTCGGGTTCTTGGTGATGCCGCCCGCGTAGCCGGCGGAGGTGGTGTAGACGCCGGGCAGCGTCCAGAACAGCCGCTCGGCACCCCAGAAACAGCCCATGCCGAAGACGGCGACCTGGAGACCCTCCGGGAACGGGCCCTTCAGCGGGGTGCCCAGCACCTCGTGGCGGTCGGCGACCGGCATGGCGATCGGCCGGCCCGGCAGGGCCTGCTCGGGCGAAATCATCTCGGCGTTCATACGGCGCAGGAACACGGTGGGACTCCTCTCGTACCTCTCCCAGCGTGTAACACCGGTGGGTCTTTCTTCCTTACCCGTGCCACTGTGACTCAGGCCCCGCCACCCAGGCCGGCGGCGATCCGGTCGGCGTAGGTCTGTGCGTCGGTGTCGTCGGCGTACCGGGTGCGCGGCCAGAAGAAACCCCGCAGCCCGTCGCCCTTGGTTCGCGGCACCACGTGGGTGTGCAGGTGCGGGACGGATTGGGACACCTTGTTGTTCACCGCCACGAACGTCCCACCCGCCCCCAGAGCGGCCTCCACCGCCACCGCCAGCCGCTGGACCAGCGCGAAGTAGCCGGGCAGCAGGTCGGCCGGAAGCTCGGCCAGGGTCACCAGGTGCGCCCGGGGCACCACCAGCACGTGCCCCTTGAACACCGGCCGGGTGTCCAGAAATGCCACCCCGTCCGCCTCGTCGGCGACCCGGAACGCCGGCACGTCACCCGACACGATCCCGCAGAAGACGCACCCGCTCATCGCCCCAGGCTATGTCGCCGGCTGACCGGCCCGCCGCCCCCTGGCCGGCACGTGGGGGCCGGGCCGGACAGGCCCGTCCCCACCCGGAGCGCGGGTTCCGTTCCAGCCCGCCGGACGGGGGCACTAGCCTCACCAGAATGAGTCACGGCTTCGAGACGCTCGCCATTCACGCCGGTCAGGACCCTGAGGCCCGCACCGGCGCGGTGATCCCGCCGATCTACCAGACCAGCACGTACGCCCAGGACGCCGTCGGCGCGCCCCGGCTCGGCTACGAGTACAGCCGCTCCGGCAACCCGACCCGTGACGCCCTGCAGGAGTGCCTGGCCGCGCTGGAGGGCGGGCCGGTGGGCCTCGCCTTCGCCAGCGGCCTGGCCGCGGAGGACACCCTGCTGCGGGCCGTCTGCCAGCCGGGCGACCACGTGATCATCCCGGACGACGCGTACGGCGGCACCTACCGGCTCTTCGCCCGGGTGGCCCAGCGCTGGGGCCTGGAGTTCACCCCCGCCAAGGTCTCCGACGCGGCCGCGGTCCGGGCCGCCGTGCAGCCCGGTCGGACGAAGATCGTCTGGGTGGAGACGCCGACGAACCCGCTGCTCGGCATCGCTGACATCGCCGCCCTGGCCGCCGTGGCGCACGACGCGGGCGCGCTGCTGGTTGTCGACAACACCTTCGCCTCGCCGTACCTCCAGCAGCCGATCGCCTTCGGCGCGGACGTGGTGGTGCACTCCACCACCAAGTACATCGGTGGGCACTCCGACGTGGTCGGTGGCGCGCTCGTCGTCGCCGACGCCGGGCTCGGCGAGGAGCTGCGCTACCACCAGAACGCGATGGGCGCGATCAACGGCCCGTTCGACGCCTGGCTCACCCTGCGCGGCATCAAGACCCTCGGGGTACGCATGGACCGGCACTGCGACAACGCCGAGCGGCTCGCCGCGTACCTGGACGGGCACGCCCAGGTGGCCGAGGTGATCTACCCCGGGCTGCCCTCGCACCCTGGTCACGAGGTGGCCGCGAAGCAGATGCGTCGGTTCGGCGGCATGATCTCGTTCCGCGCCTCCGGCGGTGAGGACCACGCCGTGGAGATCTGCAACCGCACGAAGCTCTTCGTGCTTGCCGAGTCGCTCGGCGGCGTGGAATCCCTGATCGAGCACCCGGGCCGGATGACACACGCAAGTGCTGCCGGCTCGCCGCTTGAAGTTCCCGGCGATCTCGTGCGACTGTCTGTCGGCATCGAGACGGTCGACGACCTGCTCGCCGATCTGGAGCAGGCGCTGGGCTGACCGCTGGGGAGGATGGCCGTGCAGGACATCATGTCGACCTGGGTCGGGGCGACCGCCAAGCAGATCGCCCGGGGCGTACGCAGGGGTGACGTCTCGGCCACCCAGGTCGTCGCCGACCACCTGGAGTACATCGCCTCGGCCGACCGCGAGCTGGCGGCTTTCCGCGCCGTTCGCGGCGGCGAGGCGATCACCGAGGCCGAGAAGGTCGACGAGCAGGAGGACCTGGCCAACCTCCCCCTGGCCGGGGTGCCGGTGGCGGTCAAGGAGAACACCCCGGTCGCCGGCCTGCCCACCTGGAACGGGTCGGCAGCCGTGCGGACCGACGTCGCGGAGGCCGACCACGAGGTGGTGCGTCGGCTGCGCGGCGCGGGCGCGGTGATTCTCGGAGTCACCCGGATGCCGGAGCTGGGGCTGTGGGCACTCACCGACGACGACAGCGCGGTGACCCGCAACCCGTGGGACAACACGCGTACCCCCGGTGGCTCTTCGGGCGGCGCCGCCGCCGCGGTGGCCGCCGGGCTGGTGCCGATCGCGCACGGCAACGACGGTCTCGGCTCGATCCGGATTCCCGCGGCCTGTTGCGGCCTGGTCGGGCTCAAGCCCGGCCGAGGCGTGGTCCCCTGCCAGCTCGGCGCGGACGACTGGTTCGGCCTCACCGAGCACGGCATGCTGACCAGCACGGTCGCCGACGCGGCGGTCGGCTTCTCGGTGCTCGCCGGCCGGCGAGCGGAGAAGCTGGTCCCGCCGCAGCGGCTGCGGGTGGGTGTGTCACTGCGCTCCCCGGTGCGCGGCGTCTCCCCGGACGCGCCCAACCGGGACGCGGTGGCCACCGCCGGCCGGCTGCTCGCCGCCGCCGGGCACGACACCGTGCCCGCCGATCCGGTCTACCCCACGGCCCTGGGCCTGCAGGGCATCGCCACCTGGTTCGCCGCGGCCGCCACCGACGTCCGGGCCGCCGGGCTGGACCGACGCGGCCTCCAGCGCCGCACCCGCCGGCACGTCGCGCTGGGCGAGTGGGCGCAGCGTCGCGGTTACGTCCGGGAGGCCGACCGGGCCGCCTGGCGGCAGCGGTCGGTCGACTTCTTCACCGACCACTCGGTCGACCTGCTGCTCACCCCCGCGCTGGCCAGCGCGCCGCCGGAGGCCGCGCGCTGGTCCGAGCGGTCCTGGCGGGCGAACATGTCGGCCAACATCCGGTACGCCCCGTACGCCGCACCGTGGAACATCGCCGGCCTGCCGGCGATCGTGGTGCCGGTGGGCCGCCGGCCCGACGGCCTGCCGGTCGCCGTGCAGATCGTCGGCCCGCCCGGCTCGGAACTGCTGCTGCTCGGCGTGGCCGGTCAGTTCGAGATGGCCGCCCCGTGGTCGCGTCACGCCCCCGGTTATCCCCTCGTCGGAACGGGGTCGCCGGCCGCCGCATGATCGTCTACCGTGTGCGCGCAACGTCGCGCGGACCCGGGGGACACCAATGCGCTGCCAGACCTGCGGGGACCCCACGTCCCCCGAGCACAACGACTGCCAGCGCTGCTACACGCCGCTGGGCCAGCCCGCCGTCATGCCGGGTCTGCCGACCTACCGGGTACGCGGGATCGGCCTGGCGGCGAACATCGCCGTCGGCGCGACCGCCCTGCTCTACCTGGTGGTGGCGCTGTCTCCGCTGATCGGGATGGCGATGGCCCGGCAGGCCAGGGTTAACGACGACGTGGACCTGCTGCTCGGCGCGGCGATCGTCGGAGGGCTGCTGTCGCTGCCCATGGTGGTGGCGCACCTCACCGCCGCCGTACTGGTGATCATCTGGACGTGGCGGGCGCGGAAGAACACCGACGCCTTCCCCGGCGCCCTGCCGACGCTGGGGGCCGGCTGGGCGATCGCCGGCTGGCTGGTGCCCTTCGCGAACTTCGTGGTGCCGGCCCGGGTGGTGGCGGGCGTGGCGCGGGACAGCCTCTGGCGGCGGTTCACGCCGACCCTCGTGGTCGTCTGGTGGTGCGCCTGGCTGGTGTTCAGCGTCGGCGATCGGGTGCGCAGCCGCGTGGACGAGGAGGCGTACAACCGGCTGCCGGAGACCCCGTTCACCGACGCCGGCTACCAGGCGTACGTCGACTACTACCGGGACTCCCTGCTCCGCAACACGCTGCCCGCGCTGGGCTGCGCAATCGCCGCGGTGACGCTGATCCTGCTGATCCACCGGATCTCCGCCGCGCAGGAGGCCCGGATCGCCCGCGCCGCCCCGGTGTGGCCTACCGCCCCGGTCTGGCCGGGGGCGCCGGTGTGGCCGGCGGCGCCGGTGTGGCCCGCGTCCGCTCCGCCCTCGGCCGGTCCGGCTCCGACGATGGCGACCCCGGCGGCCCCTGCCCCGCCAGAGGCTCCTGCCGCGGCCCCGGCGGGTCCTGCCGCGGCCCCGGCGGGTCCTGCCGCGGCCCCGGCGGCCCCCGCGGGCCCTGCCGCACCGGAGGCCGCGCCGACACCGTGATCCACTCGGGATCGCTGATGTGGCGGTGTCCGGGCGCGGTTGATACCGCGACATCGGGGATGTCGAGTGGATCAACCCGGTGTCGCCGCAGGGGACGCCGGGGCCGGGTGGCACGATCGGGGGCATGACGGAACTGGTCGGCCTCGACGACGTACGGGCTGCGCGGAAACTGCTCGCCGACGTCGTCCGGACCACCCCGCTGGAGCCCTGCCGGCCACTGAGCGCCGCACTGGGCGGACCGACCTGGCTCAAGTGCGAGAACGTGCAGCGCGCCGGCTCGTACAAGGTGCGCGGCGCGTACGTGCGGATCTCCCGGCTGTCGGCGGCCGAGCGCGAACGCGGCGTGGTCGCGGCGAGCGCCGGTAACCACGCCCAGGGAGTGGCTCTCGCCGCCGGGCTGGTCGGCACGCACGCGACGGTCTTCATGCCGGTCAACGCGCCGCTGCCGAAGGTCGCAGCCACCAAGGGGTACGGCGCGCAGGTCGAGCTGGCCGGCAACACGGTCGACGAGTCGCTGGTGGCGGCGCAGACGTACGCCGAGCGCACCGGCGCGGTGCTCATCCACCCGTTCGACCACCGGGACGTGATCGCCGGGCAGGGCACGGTGGCGTTGGAGATCCTCGAACAGTGCCCGGACGTGCGGACGATCATCACCGGGGTGGGCGGCGGCGGCCTGATCTCGGGTATGGCGGTGGCCGCCAAGGCACTGCGGCCCGACGTCCGCATCATCGGCGTGCAGGCGGCCGGCGCGGCGGCCTTCCCGCCCTCCCTGGTGGCCGGGGAACCGGTCCGGCTGCCCGCCTTCGCCACCATCGCGGACGGCATCGCGGTCGGGCGACCGGGGGAGATCACGTTCAACCATGTCCGCAAGCTCGTCGACGAGATCGTCACGGTGACCGAGGAGGACATCTCCCGGGCCCTGCTGATGCTGTTGGAGCGGGGCAAGCAGGTCGTCGAGCCGGCCGGGGCGGTCGGCGTGGCCGCGCTCCTGGCCGGCGTGGTGGAGGTGGAGACACCCGTGGTCGCGGTGCTCTCCGGCGGCAACATCGACCCCCTGCTGATGATGCGGGTGATCGAGCACGGGCTGGCCGCCGCGGGTCGCTACCTGCGGGTGACCGTGCGCTGCTCGGACCGGCCGGGGCAACTCGCGTCGCTGCTCAGCCAGATCGCCGAGCACCGGGCCAACGTGGTGGACGTGGAACACCAGCGGGCCAATCCGCACCTGGGCCTCGGGGAGGTGGAGGTGGCGCTGTCGGTGGAAACCCGTGGTGTGGAGCACTCCGACACGCTGATCAGCGCCTTGCGGGCCAGTGGTTACCAGGTGGTCTTCGCCGCCGAGGCGTGACACGGGTGGGTGTCACGCCTCGGCGGCGGCACACGTCAGACGGCGCTCAGGTGCCCGGTGCCCTGAAAAGCCGCTCGGCGACCGCGGCGCAGAGCCGCGTGACGCTCAGCCGGAGAACGGCTCGAAACTGACCACGGTCACCTTGATGTCGGCGCCACTCGGGGCCGTGTAGGTGCAGGTCTGCCCGGAGCGGCCACCCAGGATCGCCTTACCGAGCGCCGACTCGGGGCTGTAGACGGTGAGGTCGGTGGTGGCGGCGATCTCCCGTGAGCCGAGCAGGAAGGTCTCGGTGTCGTCGGCGTCGTCGTCGAAGTAGATCGTCACGACCATGCCGGGCGACACCGCGTCGGCCGTCGGGGCCTCGCCGACCTTGGCGGTGCGCAGCAGTTCCTGCAGGTAGCGGATGCGGCCCTCGGCCTTGCCCTGCTCCTCGCGGGCGGCGTGGTAGCCGCCGTTCTCGCGCAGGTCACCCTCCTCGCGCCGAGCGTTGATCTCGGCTGCGATCGCCGGCCGGTTGGCGATGTGCTCGTCGAGCTCGGCCTGGAGGCGGTCGTACGCGTCCTGGGACAGCCAGGTGGCGGGCGCCTCGTTGCCAGTGGACACAGGCGTTCTCCTCAGTTGTGCGTGGCTGGCTGACAGGTGAACTACCAAGTTACCAGTGCGGTACGACACAGCGTGGCGGCGATCACCGCCGGTGTCCGCCTCCGGCACTCGCGGTCGACGCGCCGCGACGGGTTGACCGCAGGCGTTGCGGAGTGACGTCTGCGCAGCTCAGGCAGGAGGCCGGCAGCGCAGCACCTCGCCGATGAACGGTCGGGCGGAGGTGTTCAGACGGTGCCGGGTGGTGACGTGCCGGTCGCCGGGTGCGGCGCTCACCGTGACCTCTTCGCGGGCCACCTCGACGCCGGCGCGGTCCCGGGCGCGCAGCACACAGACCGCCGAGCCGCCCGACGGCACGGTCACCCGGAAGTCGACGACCACCTGGCTGTCCGTGATGTCGGTGTACGTGATCACCTGAGCGTCGTAGACCGGGTCGCCGTACTGCCGGTAGAGCCGCAGCGAGATCAGGCTCAGCACCGTCACCAGCACCAGGAGGACCAGCGCGGCCAGCAGCGTACGGCGGCGGCCCCCGCCGGGCGCCCGGCGGCGACCGTAGCGGCCGGCGGGGAAAACCGGCGCGCCCGGTGAAATTGTGGCGTGCGTCTCGGTCACCGGCGGGTATCTCCTGGCGTTGTTGTCGGCGGCATCGGCAAGAATGGCAGAAGTCCATCCTCCCAGCCCGGCCAAACGGCAGGAATGGCAGGTCGGGCCCCGCGGTGCCGACCGGCAGCGGGGCGAGGAGGGTCCCGGCAGGTCAGCCGGTCGAGCCCGGTCGGGTCCACCGGCCGGCACAGACGAGGAGCGCCGAAGTTGGCAGAGCAGCTGCGTCTCATGGCCGTCCACGCGCACCCGGACGACGAGTCGAGCAAGGGTGCGGCGACGATGGCGAAGTACGTCGCCCAGGGGGTGGACGTGCTGGTGGTGACGTGCACCGGTGGTGAGCGCGGCAGCGTGCTCAACCCCAAGCTCGACCGGCCTGACGTCTGGGCCAACATCGCAGAGATCCGGCGCGCCGAGATGGACGCCGCGCGGGCGATCCTCGGCGTCGACCAGGCCTGGCTCGGGTTCGTCGACTCCGGCCTGCCCGAGGGTGACCCGCTGCCGCCGCTGCCCGAGGGCTGCTTCGCGCTCCAGGACGTCGAGGTGGCGGCCGGCCCGCTGGTGCGCCTGATGCGTGAGTTCCGTCCGCACGTGGTGACCACGTACGACGAGGAGGGTGGCTACCCGCACCCCGACCACATCATGTGCCACAAGGTGAGCGTGGCCGCGTTCGAGGCCGCCGGCGACCCGGAGCGCTACCCGGAGCTGGGTGCCCCCTGGCAGCCGCTGAAGCTCTACTACGACATCGGTTTCTCCAAGGCCAGGATCATGGCCCTGCACGAGGCCATGCTCGCCACCGGCGCCGAGTCGCCGTACGAGGATTGGCTCAAGCGCTGGGACGAGCGCCCGGACAAGGGCCCCCGCATCACCACCCGGGTGGACTGCGCCGAATACTTCCCCGTCCGGGACGACGCGCTGCGCGCCCACGCCACCCAGGTCGACCCGGACGGCTTCTGGTTCCACGTGCCCATGGAGCTGCAGCAGCGTGCCTGGCCGACGGAGGATTTCGAGCTGGCGCGCACCGTGGTGGACAGCCCGCTGCCCGAGTCCGACCTCTTCGCCGGAGTGCGGGAGACGGCGCACGCGGGTTGATTCCGGCCGGGGCTACCCTGGTAGGCAGTCGCACAACGGAGGAACGCCATGCTGACCGCTGCCCAGGTGCTCGCGGAGAACAACTTCGGTGACACCCGCACGGGTGGTCTGGCCGGACCGATGGGCCTCTTCCTCATCCTGCTGCTGTCCGCCGCGACCATCCTGCTGATCCGTAACATGAACGCCCGACTGCGGCGTCTGCCCGACCGGTTTCCCCAGCAGGGGCGGCCGACCGATGCGACCAGGGCCGACGCTTCAGTCGTCGATCCGACAGACGGGACCAGCGCGCATGATTCATCCACGCGCGCTCCCAATGGGCACCAGCAGCAGCGGAACGGGTAGTCCGCGCATGATTCACGCCGAACCGGGTGGTGGACCCCTGTTGCGACCACCCGGTTTGGCTTAGCCTTCCGCCGGGGGGACCAAAAGTCCCCGAGCCGTGCGCGGAAGGGGGCGCCGATGACCGTCACAGCACCGGCCGCCCGCCGTACCGTCGGTCGGTCGGCTGACGGGGGAGGTCGATGACCTCCGGCACGGGCGGCGACCCGTTCGACCGTCTCGGGGTGCACGGCATGCCAGCCCGGCTGCTCGTGCTGACGGCTGCGGTGACGGTGACGGCTCTGGCCGCCGCCGTGGTCGGTCTGACCCTTCCGGCCGGGCTGCCGTCGGATGATCCTCTTGGTGCTCCGGCCCGCTTCGGCATCGCCGTCGCCGTCCTCGCCGTGGCCCAACTCGCCCGGCTTCGCTTCCGCACCTCCGCCGGCATGGTCAGCATCACCTGGGGCGAGGCCGCCCTGATCGTCTGCCTCTACCTCGCGCCGGCCGGCTGGCTGCCGTCGGCCACCCTGCTCGGCACCGGGCTGGCCTGGACGGCGCTGTCGCTGCACAGCGACCGTCGCCCGCCGCTGGAGATCGTCCGGATCGCCGCGTCGCTGACTGCCGCGTCGGCGCTGGCCGTGACCGTGACCACCGCCCTGGGGCATCCGCTGCTCGCCTCGCCGACGCCGATGCTGGCGCTGGCCGTGATCGCCGGTTCGGTGACCTACCTCCTGGTGACCGCGTGGCTCGGTGGCGTGACGCTGGGTCTGCGGCACGGGCTGCCCATCGGGCCGCCGCTGCTCGCCGCGCTGCGCGGCAAGCTGCTGATGTTCGTGGGCAACGTGGCGGTCGGCCTGGTCGTGGTCGCGCTGCTGGAACTGGATCCGCGCTGGTTGCTGCTGCTCCCGCCATTGCTCTGGCTGCTGCAACAGACCTACCGCTACCGGCTGCGCGCGGACCAGGAACGCCGAACGTGGCGTGCCTTCGCCGAGGCCACCGCGGCCCTCAACCAGCTCGACGAGCGGGGCGTGGCCAGCGCGGCGGTGACCGGCGCGCTGGCGCTGTTCAACGCCGAGTTGGTCGACGTCGACGTGGCCCGGGCCGACGGCAGGTGGCGTCGCTACCGGGGAGACGCCGGCGGTCAGCTGCTCGACCGGGAGGTGAGCCCTCCGGACCGGTCGGAGCCCGACGAGTACGAGTTGGTCCGTCCCCTGTCGGTGGGCACCGCGCCGGTCGGCCAGCTACGGGTCCGGTTCCCGCGCTCCGCTCCACCCGCGACCCGGGAACGGGACGCGGTGGCGGCCTTCGGCGACGCGCTCGCCGCCGCCCTGCACGACGCCGCGACCCATCGCGAGCTGCGGCTGGTCACCGCCCGATCGTCGTACGAGGCGGTGCACGACCCGCTCACCGGGCTGGCGAACCGTACGGCGATGCTCGGCAAGGGCGACCAGTCGCTGCGGCAGCTCGCCCACGACCACCCGGTTGCGCTGCTGCTGCTGGACATCAACCAGTTCAAGGAAGTCAACGACACCCTCGGGCACGCGGCCGGCGACCAGTTGCTGCGGCTGACCGCCAACCGGCTCAGCGCGCTGGCCCGCCCCGGTGACCTGCTCGGCCGGCTCGGCGGCGACGAGTTCGCGCTGCTGCTCACCTCGGTCCCCGTGCTCGGCGACCGGGCCGCGCCGATGGCGCACGCGCTGCGGCAGGCTCGCGAGATCGCCGAGCGGCTGGCCGCACCGACCGAGGTGGCCGGGGTGCGGATGTCCATCGAGGTCTCCGTCGGGGTGGTGGTCGCCGACGCCGGCACCGCCGACCTGACCGAGCTGCTGCGCCGCGCGGACATCGCGATGTACCAGGCCAAGGAGGGCGGCGGCAGCGTCGCCGCGTACGACAGCACCCGGGATGCGGCCAGCACCGACCAGTTGGCACTGCTGGCCGAGCTGCGCGAGGCGCTGAAGGTCGACGACCAGTTGGTGCTGGCGTTGCAGCCGGCGGTCGACCTGGCCACCGGCGCGCCCACCGGGGTGGAGGCGCTGATCCGCTGGCAGCACCCCCGCCGTGGCTGGCTGAACCCGGCCGACTTCATCCGCCCGGTGGAAAACAGCGAGCAGCTCGGCACCTTCACCCGCTACGTGCTCGACAAGGCGCTCGGCGTGGCCGCCGGCTGGGCCCGCGAGGGGCTGGACGTCCCGATCTCGGTCAACCTCTCCGCGCGCAGTCTGCTCGACCCGCGCCTGCCGGCGGAGATCGCCGACGCGCTGCGCCGACATCAGGTGCCGCCGCACCGGCTGGTCCTGGAGATCACCGAGACGGTGGTGATGAGCGAGCTGGAGATCATCGACGAGGTGCTCGCCACGCTCCGGTCGATGGGTGTGCAGCTCGCGGTGGACGACTTCGGCACCGGCTTCTCCTCGTTGACCTTCCTCACCCGGATCGCCGTGGACGAGTTGAAGGTGGACCGCTCGTTCGTGATCCGGATGACCGACTCGCCGGAGGCCGCGGCGATCGTCCGGACCACCGTCGGGCTCGCCCACGAGCTGGGGCTGCGGGTGGTCGCCGAAGGCGTGGAGACGGCCGAGCAGCGGCTGGCCCTGGCCGAGCTGGGCTGCACGTCGGCGCAGGGCTACCACTTCTTCAAGCCGATGCCGGCGGACAAGATCGGCGCGGTGCTCGGGTCGCTGCGCGACTCGGCCGAGTCGAACGTCTTCCGGCTACGCGCCGACGGCGCCTCCTGACGAGGAAAGCCGGGGGTTAACAGGAATTGCGTAGCGGAGTGCGCTTGCAGAACCGGACACCGGGGCGGTAAGTCCTACTGCACCTGGGGAGCGCTGGCCGCACCGCCCTGCATCGCTAGGGCCAGGCACTCCTGCCCGGGCAAAGCCGTGCCCCGGGCGGCATGCAGAGCAGAGGCGGACCCGGGGCTTACGTCCTTCACGGTACCACGCCAACCCACGCAGGTAACCCGTTCGGACGGAGTGACTGAGCATGAGCGCCGACGACCTGCCGGACTGGATTCGCCGAGCGTTCTCCGTCCCGCGACTGAACCCGTACCTGACGGAGAGCGGGCAGGATCCGGATGAAGCGGTGGGGCTCTACTGGTGGAACATCGAGGTATCTGCTGCCTTCTACGGACCGCTGCACTGTCTCGAAGTTGCGCTCAGGAATGCTCTACACGACCAACTCTGCCGCCGATTCGGTCGATCGGACTGGTGGGCGTCGGCGTCGGTTCCCCTGACCGATCACGGCATCCGACTGGTGACCGAAGCGACGCTCAAGTGCCGTCGCAGGGGCCTGACGCCACCCACGGCCGATGATGTCGTCGCCGAACTGAGCTTTGGATTCTGGGTTTCTCTGCTCAGCAATCACCGCGGCTCCTCCTACGACCGGTTGCTCTGGGTCCCGACGCTGCACCTGGCGTTCCCGCATTACTCTGGCCGAAGGGATGAACTGCACGAGGCGTTCGAAACCATGCGGCTGCTGCGGAACAGGATCATGCACTACGAGCCCATCCACCACCGGGACCTGGCCGCCGACCACCGCAAGCTCTATCTCCTGTTGGGCAGGATGGATCCCACGCTGGCAAAGGAGATCCGAGGGCTGGATCGAGTCGAGACGGTCCTTATGCGACGCGTAGATTTACGTTCGCGAATAGCGCGGCCGGGCTTCTGAGGCTCGCATGGACACCCTCGGCGCAGATCTCGTTTCCCGATCTGACATCGCACGCCTCGCGGGCGTGGAACGCCCGGCCGTCACCAACTGGGAGCGTCGGTACTCCAACTTCCCGAGACCGGTCGAAACGCCTCGCGGACAACTTTTCCAACGAGACGAGGTGGTCGCCTGGCTCTTTCGGCGTCCAATACCTATGAAGTCGCTCCGGGATGACGAACTGCCGGGTAGTACATACGGCTGCCGTGTGGAACCAAGTGCGCAGCCCGGAGCGCAGAGGGAAGAGTCCGCATCCGAAGGGGATTGCCGACTGGTCAGGGAGGTCGTCGGTCTTACGGCGGACCTTCACCGATCGGCGACCCGCGATGGTGTTTTTTGGCACGTCGTCCTGGCGCTCGTATTCCTGCGCCGCTTCCGACCGGTGGTCTGGCACCATCTTCTACTCAACCAGCCGGCCCAACGAAATAATCAGTTCGCCGGCGTATTCGCAGACGCTGGCTTGTTCGAGTCGGCTAGGATTGCCGAGCGGTTGGTCGACGCGCCACCGGCGACTCTGCGCCCCTTGGGTCGCGTGATCGACCTCCTTGACAGCGTGGCCGCGGAGCCGTCTGATCTCCTCGCCGTCTTCGAGCACGCGCTCGACCAGCTCGGCGACGACCTGTCGTACGAGTTTGTCACCCCTCGATCGGCCGCTCGGCTGATTGCGGAGATGGTTGGTCCGATCACTGCTGGCTCGCGTTGTTTCGATCCGTTCTGCCGCACGGGAGAACTTCTCGTCGAGGTCAACCGTGTGGCTGGAGAGGGCGGTGCCGTACCCGTTGTCGTGAGGGGTTCGCACCCCGAACCAGCTTTCGTGGAACTGGCGGAGATGAACCTTTCCATGCATGGGCGAGTGCCCTCGTGTCGAGGTCGGAGCCGGCTTCACCCGCGATGCCTGTCAGTGACCGGTTCGACGTCGTGGTATCGAATCCGCCTTTCGGCTCGCTGGCGGAAGCCGACGTGATGCATCGGCGGTATGGACCCTCCCGCAGGCGGGAGTTTAACTGGCTGCAAATCGTCGTCGAATCGCTCGACGAGAATGGGCGGGGCGGAGTCATCATGCCCAATGGTGCCGCCTTCACCCTCAGTCACCGGGATCGGGAAATCCGGCGAGCTCTTGTCGAGGATGGAGCGCTTACCGCAGTGGTGGCCCTGCCCACGCAGCTCTTCCGGGGGACATCGATCGGGGTGACCCTGTGGCTGGTGCAACGTCCATCCGGACAGAGCGGTGAGATGCTCTTCATCGACGCCCAGAAGCTGGGCGTCATGTCCACGCGGACCCGCCGGCAGTTGGCGCCGCAGGACATCGAGGAAGTGTCCCAGGAGTATCGACGCTGGCGGTTGGCCCTCCGGACGGACGGCACGTTTGTCCCGCGGGCCGGCTTCAGCGCGACAGCCACGGCGGCTGCCATTGCCAAACAGAACTACTCGTTGTTTCCGCCGAGCTACGTGGAGCCTGGCCCGATCGCACCGGACCGCGACTCCGAGGCGGACTTCTGGACGCTGGCGAAAGAGTTGGTTCGATTGACCGATGCTGCGCAAGAGGCAGATGCCGACGTCCGCAAGATGTTGAGGGGGTTCAGCGAAGGATGAGCCTGCTGGATGTCGTACCCCGAGGCTGGGCGGAGTCCAGTCTGGGAGATGTCGCCGATATTCGGTCCGGGCCCTCGGGAGCGGCTGTGAAGACGGACGACCGCAGCGCGGACGGCGTAGGCATGATCGCTCCAAAGGACCTACATGACGGGCGGGTCCAGCCGGGTGCTGTCAGCCGCGTCCGTGCCGATGTGGCGGCCGCTCTCGCGCCCTACACCGTCGTTCTGGACGACATCGTTGTTACCCGAACCGGCACGGTTGGCCGACTCGCATGGATTCCGTCGGCATGCAACGGGTGGCTTTTCTCCACCAGCCTGATGAGGGTACGTCCTCATCGAGTGGTGTCGCGGTATCTCGCCTACTACCTCGCGCTGCCCGAGGCGCAGGAGTGGGTACGGCGGCGAGCCCGGGGTACGGCTGTGCCGTCGATGAGCGCGGCAGTGCTCGCTGGCCTGCCGGTAGTGCTTCCGCCCCTTGAGGATCAGCAAGAGATCGCTCGTGCTCTCGCGCTGTTGGATGCGCAGGTCGAGGCACACGCCACGCTGAGTCGGTTGGCAGCGCAGACACGGAATACGCTGGCCGGAATGATGATGCGAGGTGAAAGGCCGGACCGGCTCGCGCTTCGTGGGTAACTTTTTCACACTCTTCTGGCATGGCTGGTTATGGTCGTCGGGTGAACCGACTCGCCGACGCCACCAGCCCGTACCTGCTCCAGCACGCCGACAACCCGGTCGACTGGTGGCCCTGGTGCGACGAGGCATTCGCCGAGGCGAAGCGACGGGACGTCCCGGTGCTCATCTCGGTCGGCTACGCGGCCTGCCACTGGTGCCACGTCATGGCGCACGAGTCGTTCGAGAACGAGCAGGTCGGCGCCCTGCTGAACGACAACTTCGTGTCGATCAAGGTGGACCGTGAGGAGCGCCCCGACGTCGACGCCGTCTACATGACCGCCACCCAGGCGATGACCGGGCAGGGCGGCTGGCCGATGACGGTCTTCGCCACCCCGGACGGCACCCCGTTCTTCTGCGGCACGTACTTCCCGCGCGCCAACTTCACCCGCCTGCTCCAGTCGGTCACCACCGCCTGGAAGGACCAGCGGGACGAGGTGCTGCGCCAGGGTGCCGCCGTGGTCGAGGCGATCGGCGGCGCACAGGCCGTGGGTGGCCCCACCGCCCCGCTGGACGCCCCGCTGCTCGACGCCGCGGCCGCCAACCTCGCCGGTGAGTACGACGCGACGAACGGCGGTTTCGGGGGCGCCCCGAAGTTCCCGCCGCACATGAACCTGCTCTTCCTGCTGCGCCACCACCAGCGCACCGGCGACCCGCGCAGCCTGGA
Organism: Micromonospora sp. NPDC005197; assembly: GCF_040608295.1. Taxonomy (NCBI): domain Bacteria; kingdom Bacillati; phylum Actinomycetota; class Actinomycetes; order Micromonosporales; family Micromonosporaceae; genus Micromonospora; species Micromonospora sp. NPDC005197. The sequence continues at coordinate 134,939 of NZ_JBEXHY010000002.1, forward strand.
GATCGTCCGGCACACCGCCGAGGCGATGGCCCGGGGCGGCATCTACGACCAGCTGGCCGGCGGCTTCGCCCGCTACTCGGTGGACGCGCACTGGACGGTGCCGCACTTCGAAAAGATGCTCTACGACAACGCGCTGCTGCTGCGCGTCTACACGCAGCTCTGGCGGCTGACCGGCGACCCGCTGGCCCGTCGGGTCGCCCGGGACACGGCCCGGTTTCTCGCCGACGAGCTGCACCGGCCGGGGGAGGGGTTCGCGTCCGCGCTGGACGCCGACACCGAGGGCGTCGAGGGGCTCACCTACGCCTGGACGCCGGCGCAGCTCGTCGAGGCGCTCGGCGACGAGGACGGCCGGTGGGCCGCCGACCTGTTCACGGTGACCGAGGCTGGCACGTTCGAGCACGGCATGAGCGTGCTCCGGCTCGCCCGGGACGTCGACGACGTCGCGCCCGAGATCCGGGCCCGCTGGCAGCGGGTGGTCGGGCAGTTGCTCGCGGCCCGCGACACCCGGCCCCAGCCGTCCCGCGACGACAAGGTGGTGGCCGCCTGGAACGGGCTGGCGATCACCGCGATCGCCGAGTTCCTCCAGGTCGCCGCGCTGTACGCGTCGCCGCAGGACGAGGACGCCAACCTGATGGAGGGCGTCACCATCGTCGCCGACGGCGCGATGCGTGACGCCGCCGAGCACCTGGCCACCGTGCACCTGGTCGGCGGCCGGCTGCGCCGGGTCTCGCGCGACGGCAGGGTCGGCGAGCCGGCCGGGGTGCTGGAGGACTACGGCTGCGTGGCCGAGGCGTTCTGCGCGCTGCACCAGCTCACCGGCGAGGGTCGCTGGCTCAGCCTGGCCGGTCAACTGCTGGACACCGCGCTGGAGCACTTCGCCGCGCCCGGGGGCGCGTACTACGACACGGCCGACGACGCGGAGCGGCTGGTCGCCCGGCCGGCCGACCCGACCGACAACGCCACCCCGTCGGGTCGGTCGGCGCTGATCGCCGGCCTCGTGTCGTACGCCGCGCTGACCGGGGAGACGCACTATCGGGAGGCCGCCGAGACCGCGCTCGCCACCGTGGCGCCGATCGTCGGGCGACACGCCCGGTTCGCCGGGTACGCGGCCATGGTCGGCGAGGCGCTGCTCTCCGGGCCGTACGAGATCGCTGTGGCGACCGACGACCCGGCCGGCGATCCGCTGGTGGCCGCGGCTCGGCGGCACGCCCCGCCCGGAGCGGTGGTGGTCGCCGGTCGCCCGGACCAGCCCGGGGTGCCGCTGCTCGCCGACCGGCCGCTGGTCGACGGACGGTCCGCCGCGTACGTCTGCCGGGGTTTCGTCTGCCAGCGACCGGTCACCTCGGTCGAGGACCTGGTCGCCGAGCTGGGTTGAGTTGTAGCGCCCGGTAGTTGCCGGCGCCGCGCACCGGGCGGTCGGCGCGGCGTTGTCGAGGTGGGTCACCGGCCCTGCGGATCGGCACGGCGGCCGCCCGGATAGGCTGGCCGCGCTATGGATTCCCGTACCGGTCTGCCTGTTGTCGGCATGGTGGGTGGCGGCCAGTTGGCCCGGATGACCCACCAGGCCGCGATCGCCCTCGGCCAGTCACTGCGTGTGCTCGCGAGCGCCCCCGACGACGGCGCGGCGCTGGTCGCCGCCGACGTCCAGTACGGCGACCACACCGATCTGGCCGCCCTGCGCACCTTCGCCAAGGGCTGTGACGTGGTCACCTTCGACCACGAGCACGTGCCCAACGAGCACATCCGCACCCTGGCGGCCGAAGGGGTGACCCTGTACCCGCCGGCGGACGCGTTGCTGCACGCCCAGGACAAGCGGGTGATGCGGGAACGCCTCACCGAGCTGGGCGCTCCCAACCCGGTGTGGCGGCCGGTCAGCGAGCCCGCCGACCTGGTCGGCTTCGGTGAGCAGGTCGGCTGGCCGGTGGTGCTCAAGGCGGCCCGGGGCGGCTACGACGGTCGGGGTGTCTGGATGGTGGACGACGCCACCCAGGCCACCGAGCTGGCGACCACGCTGCTCGCCGGAGGCACCCGGCTGATCGTCGAGGAGCGGGTGCCGCTGCGTCGCGAACTCGCCGTGCAGGTGGCCCGCTCGCCGTTCGGGCAGGTGGCCGCGTACCCGGTTGTCGAGACGGTCCAGCGCGACGGCATCAACGTCGAGGTGCTGGCCCCGGCGCCCGGCCTGGACGAGGAGTTGGCCGTCGCCGCTCAGCAGCTCGCCATCGACCTGGCCACCGCGCTCGGCGTGGTCGGCCTGCTGGCCGTGGAGCTGTTCGAGGTGCGCGACGACGCGGGCCGGCCGGCGATCGTGGTCAACGAGCTGGCCATGCGCCCGCACAACTCGGGGCACTGGACCATTGAGGGCGCCAGGACCTCGCAGTTCGAGCAGCACCTGCGGGCGGTGCTGGACTACCCGATGGGTGACACCGCGCTGACCGCGCCGGTGGTCGTGATGGCGAACGTCCTCGGCGGCGAGCCGGGCGGAATGTCGATCGACGAGCGGCTGCACCACCTCTTCGCCGCCGAGCCGGGCGCCAAGGTGCACCTCTACGGCAAGCAGGTACGCCCCGGCCGCAAGATCGGGCACGTCACGGTGCTCGGCGACGACCTGGACGACGTACGGGCGCGGGCGGCGCGGGCCGCACGCTGGCTGCGCATGGGGCATGAGTGACCCGGGCGGCCGCGAACCAAGGAGGACCCCGGTGACCACGGTCGGACTGATCATGGGTAGCGACTCGGACTGGCCCACGATGCGGGCCGCCGCCGAGGTGCTGGACGACTTCGAGGTGTCCTACGAGGTGCGGGTCATCTCGGCACACCGGACGCCGGTCGCGATGATCGACTATGGTCGCGACGCCGCCGACCGGGGGCTCAAGGTGATCATCGCCGGTGCCGGTGGCGCCGCCGCCCTGCCGGGCATGGTCGCCTCGGTGACGCCGCTGCCGGTGATCGGCGTGCCGGTGCCGTTGAAGCACCTCGACGGTATGGACTCGTTGCTGTCCATCGTGCAGATGCCGGCGGGGATTCCGGTGGCCACCGTGTCGATCGGTAACGCCCGCAACGCCGGCCTGCTGGCCGTCCGGATCCTCGGCGCCTCCGACGAGACCCTGCGCGCCCGGATGGCGACGTACCAGCGGGACCTGGAGCAGCTCATCAAGACCAAGGACGCAGCCCTCCAAGTCACCCTCCCGTAACCCCTGCGGCCAACCCGGCCGGTTGACGGTGACCGGCGCACGAACCCGGCCCACTCACCGTCCCCACTCACCCACGCCGCCGTGACCCTCCGTTTTATCTCATGCCGCGTAGCGCGGTCTGGAGGCGTTCCTGGGCGCGGCGGCGGCGTTCGTTGCTGGCCCCGAGGACGAGCAGCAGGAGCCCCACGGGGATCAGCGCCAGCCACGGGCCGAGGCTGAACAGCGCGTGGATCGCGGCGATCGCGGTGACCGACGCGCCGACGATCACCGGGGCCTGCTGCCGGCTGGACGAGCCGAAGATCAGCACCGCCACCGCACCGAGCAGCAGCAGCATCTGCCGCAACGTGCTGGAATCGGTGGCCAGCACGATCGCCAGCGTCGGCAGGAACGCGGCGACCAACGCCGGCCCGTACGCCACCCAGCTGCTCAGATCCGGTCGGTGCCGTAGTTCGAGCACGCCGACCAGCAGGGCCAGCGCGGCGAACGGCAGCGTGTACGCCTCGGGCAGCGCCACGTCGGCGACGCGCATCAGGATCCACCAGGCGGTGATCTCGCAGAACACCACAGCCCAGAAGAGGATTCGGCGTTCCACCGGCCGTCGTCCGGGACGGGTCGCCGCCACGCCGAGGACCGCTCCCCAGGCGGCCAGCAGGGCGGCGATGTGCCGGGGGGAGTCGAAGGCGAGCGCCAGCGCGATCAGGGCCGCCGCGTACCCGCTCCACTGCACGGTGGCGGCCTCGCGCTGCGCCTCCGGGCGGCGCAGTCGGGGCAGGGTCGCGGCGAACACCTGCAGGACCGCTCCGACGGCGAGCACCCCGAACGCGGACCAGACCGCTGCCAGCCCGACGATCAGGCCGGCGGTGAGCACGAAGAGCTGGGCCATCAGCGAGGCGAAGAGCCAGCCGAGGATGCGCGCCCGCTGGGTGGTGCCGAACAGGGCCGCCACCACGCCCACGCCGACCGCGCCCCCGAGGGTGAACAGGGTCAGTTGCCGGTCGGCCAGGCTGCCGGCCAGGCCGGCCCCACCGGCGGCGAGGCCGATGGCGAAGACCAGCACCCGGGCCAGCCGCAGCGAACGGGCCGGCTCGACGAGGGGCGGTGGCGGGGTCAGGGCGAGGCCGAGCATGGAGATGGTGAAGACGGAGAGCGCGGCGAGCGTGCTCGCCGGCCACCCACTGCCCAGCGCGATGGGCGCGATCAGCAGCGTGACGGCAGCGCCGGGTAGCACCACCGGTACGGCACGGGACCGCCGTCCGCCGCTGAACCCGGTAGCGGCCAGGGCCGCCGTCGCGGTGAGCAGCAGCGCGGTCAGCACGTGGGTCGGGTTGACCACGTCCGCCGGCGGCGTGAGCAGCTCCGGCGGCGGACCCTGCCAGATCCGGCTCAACGTGCGGTGTGGCTCGACGAGGGCGACGACCAGGGCGGGCGCGATCGACGCGACCGCCAGGGCGGTCGGCAACGCGGCGGCCGCGAGCGCCCCGGCGGAGGGGCTGACCCGCCACCGCCGCCGGTCCGGGTCGTCCGGCAGTCGCCGCAGCGCACCGTCGAGGAGCACCGCCCAGCGGCGGACCGGCTGGGCGGAACCGGTGGGCGGCACGGTCGCCGCGCGGATCAGCTCGGCGAGGACACCGAGCAACGCGGCGGCGGCCGCGTAGACCCCGGCCGGGAGCCCGGTGGGGATGGCGGCGAGCGCGCTGATGCTGGCACCGCCGACCACGGCCACGCTGACCCAGGGCAGGTACTGCGGAACGTGCCGGCGTACCGCGGCGACGCCGGCCAGACCGAGGCTGGACGCCGCCAGCGCGGCGGTCAGCACCACCTGTGCCGAGTGCTGGAACTCGACGGCCAGCGCCGCCACCGCGCCGGGCAGCGCGAGCAGCGCGGCGCCGGCCGCCGCGCCACCGATCTGCGCCAGGTGCGGCGGCATGCCCTCGGTCTCCAGGTCGGTCACCTGCGGCCCGGCCAGGACGCGCGCCAGCGCGGCCACCACGATGCCGATCAGCGCGATGCTGCCCAGCGCCAGCGCGGTGGTCCACGGGCGGACCAGGCCGGCACCGGCCCCGTGCAGCGCGACCACCCCGGCCACGGTGGCCCGGGACAGCCCGGCCCGAGCCTCCTCGCTGGCCACCGCCGCCATCCCGTAGACGGTGGCGACCATGGCCCCGACGAGCACCGGCGACCACCAGGGCAGGTCGAACGCGGCCGGTGCGCCGATCGTGGCGAGCACCACGGCCACGCCGGACGCGTCCCACCGCCAGGGCGGCGGGAGCAGGACGCCGGCGGCGACGGCCAACAGCACCAGCGCGATGGGCGCCTGCCAGGTCGCGCCGCCGGTCGGCGCGGCCGGCCAGCCGCTCAGGTCGCCGTCCCAGATCGGCCCGGGGGTGGCCAGCACACCGACCCCACCGCGCAGCGCCGTCCAGCCGGCGAGCACCCCGATGAGCAGGCCGCCGACGGCGATGCCGAGGATCGGGCCGCGTCGCCACTCCTCGGGCATGGCACGGGCGCCCACGGCCACCACCAGGACCAGGCCGGCGGCCACCGCCAGTTGTCCACCCGGAGCGAGGACCGCGGCGATCCGCACCATCGTGGCGATCAGGGCGGTGGTCACCGCCGCGGCGGCCAGGTCCGAGCCGTCCAGGGTGAGGTCCGAGCGGCGGCCGGCGTCGATCGACGGGGCCAGGAAGAGCAGCACCGCGGCGACCAGCAGCAGCGCACCGACCCAGGCGTCGGCGACCGTCGCACCGGGCGCGCCGAAGGCGGCGGCGGTGACGACGAGCGCGCCCAGCCCGGTGCCGACCGACAGGGGCACCGGGATACGCCGCTGGGACACCTGCACCATGGCGGCGTACCCGAGGGTCACACAGACGGCCAGGAAGCTCGCCGCCAGCACCGGGACGGTCGCCTCGCGGAGGCTGGCCGGGGTGGGGGTCTCGTCTACGGGCATGGTCGCGGCGACGAACGCGGCCACCGCTCCGGGCAGCGCGAAGGCCGCCCCTCCGGCGGCCCAGTCCGTGACCGTGTCGGCGGCGGCCGACGCGATCCGGACCCGGGGCGCCAGCGCGACCAGCGCACCGGCCGCGAAGAGGGTGAGCAGGACCGCGGCGGTGAGCGCCGGTCGGGACAGGCCGGCGCCCGCGCCGAACAGGCCCACCACGGCGGCGCCGGCCGCGTGGGCCAGGGCGGCCCGGGTGGTACGCGCGGAGAGGCCGATGACCCCGATGCCGATCGCGGTGACCACCATCGGCCAGGGCGCCGAGGCCCAGCCGAGCCCGAACGACGCCGGTACGGCGAGCGCAGTCAGCGCGGCCCCGGCGACCGCGAACTCGCGGCGGATCTCCGGCGGCAGGGCCAGCACCGCGGCGATGGTGAGCAGGAACGCGGCGGCGGCGAGTTGCCACGTGGTCGGGCCGACGGCGGCGGCCAGCTCGGCCGGGTACCTGTCCAGGTCGGCGCTCCACGCGGGCAGTGCCGCCCGGACCGGGGCGACCCCGGCGCGCAGTGCTCCTCCGGCGACCACCAGTCCGCTGACGGTGAGGGCGACCGCCGAGGCGATCTGCGGGCCGCGTCGGGCGGTCTCGGGGACCGCGCGTACCGCCAGCCCGGTCACCGTGATCACCGCCGCGATCAGCAGCAACGCCTGGCCGGGCAGGGCCACGGAGACGATCCGGCCGAACGCGCCGATCACGGCCAGGGTGAGGATGCCGGCCGCCACGTCCGGCAGCGGTGGGCGGCGCAGCACCAGCGCGCCGGCCAGCCCGACGGCGGCGGCCAGCAGGAGCACCAGTCCGGCGCCGGTCGCCGTCGGCACGGCCTGCGCCCGCAGCAGGGCGGTGACCGCGTACGCCAGGGCGACCGCGACGGCCACCGCGTGCAGCGACCAGGTCAGCTCGCGCAGCCCGGGAACCGCGCGGGCGGGCCGGGCGTCGACGGTGCCCGCGCCCGCGTCGATCAGCTCGCCGGCCTCCTCCGGGTCGGCCTCCGGTCGCGCCTCGGCGGCACGTTGCCGGGGCGCCGCCGATCCGGTGGCCGCGTCCGGCAGGTCCTGCCGGACGGGGCGCTCCACCACGATCGGGGAGCGGGCCAGCCAGAGGTCGAGGAGGGCCACCAGGGTCAGCACCAGCGCCCAGCCGCCCGGCCCGGTGATCCGGTCGTACGCGAGCAGCGGCAGCACCGGCTGCGCGGCGACCACTGTCGCGAAGCGGGGCGCGCGCAGCCCGGTCCAGGCGGCGTACCCGACGGACACGGCTGCGGTGGCCGCGAAGATCAATCCGGCGAAGACGGCGCCGGAGGTGACGCCGTCGCCGATCCGGTCCACCGCCCACAGCGCGTACCCGGCCAGCGGCACGAGCAGCAGACCCACCGCGGAGATCGTCTCCGCGGTGGAGGTGAGCCCGCGCCGGGCCAGCGCCGGCGGGGCGAGCAGCATCAGTGCCGTGGCGAGCAGCAGGACGCCGAGGCGGGCCAGCGCGTCCATCGAACTCGTCGCCACCGCGGCGAAGACCACCGCGGCCACGGCGAGCAGCAGCGCGCCCAGCCCGAGCGGGATGTTCTGCACCTCCCGCGAGGACGCCTCCGGCGGGTGCTCGGGGTCGTCGGCGTCCAGCCAGGACGCCCGGGGCGGGGGCGGCGGCGGATCGTCCGGGACGTGCGGCGTGCCCTGGCGCGGAACCCGGGGCGGCGGCGCGCCGGTGGTGGCCGTCGGCGGGCGGCGACCGGGGCGGCGGCGCAGCACCCGGCGGGGCCGGGTGGCCTGCTTGATCCGCTCCTCACCGGCGTGGGCGAGGATGTCCCGTTGAAAGAGCGCGGCCTGCATCTTGGCGGCGATCTGCCGCTGTTCGCTGGCGATGGCGGCGTCGCGTGCCTTCATCTCCGCGATCGAGCGCTCGATGTCCGCCAGATGTTCGACCCACTGGGGCTGGTCGGCCCCGCAGTGCGGGCAGCGTACGGCCGGCTTGATCTCCCGACCGCACGAGGAGCATTGAAAGGTCGCCACGACACCCCTCCACCCGCACTGTGGACTCCCACTGTCGCAGCATGCCCAAAGCTGGCGCGGATTTCGACACTTGTCGGCGGGTCCGGGGCAAACAACATCACCGGCCGGCCGCGCAGAGTGCTTCGCGACCGGCCGGTGAGTGGCGAACCGTCAGGGGCGGCCCATGCCCCGGTACTCCCAGCCGGCCTGGGTCCACAGTGCCGAGTCGAGACAGTTGCGCCCGTCGACGACCTTGCGACCGCCGACCAGCTCGCCCAGGGCGACCGGGTCGGCGTTGCGGAAGTCCGCCCACTCGGTGAGGACGCAGACCAGGTCGGCGCCGGCGACCGCCTCGTTGATGCCGGCCTCGTAGGTCAGCTCGGGCACCGCGCGGCGGGCGTTCTCGGTGCCCTGCGGGTCGTACACGTGCACGTCGGCGCCGGCCTTCTGCAGGAGCGCGGCGACGGCGAGCGCCGGGGCGTCGCGGACGTCGTCGGTGTTGGGCTTGAAGGTCGCGCCCAGCACGGCGATCCGGGTGCCGGAGAAGTCCGGGCCGGCCGGCCCGGAACGGCGGCCGAGCAGGTCCGCCGCGAGCTGGAGCACGCGGGTCCGGCGGCGCAGGTTGATCAGGTCGACCTCGTGCAGGAAGCGCAGCGCCTCGCCGGCCCCCAGCTCCTGCGCGCGGGCCTGGAAGGCACGGATGTCCTTGGGCAGGCAGGCGCCACCGAAGCCGAGGCCGGCCTGGAGGAACCGGTTGCCGATCCGGGGGTCGTACCCGATCGCGCGGGCCAGCTGGGTGACGTCGCCGCCGCTGGCCTCGCAGACCTCGGCCATGGCGTTGATGAAGGAGATCTTCGTGGCCAGGAACGCGTTAGCCGCGACCTTGACCAGCTCGGCCGTCGCGAAGTCGGTGACCACCAGGGGCACCTCGCGGTCCTCGGTGGCGGCCAGGTCGAAGACGCCCTTGTGCGCGGCGTAGAGCATGCCGTTGGCCCACTCGCTCTTCACGCCGACCACGATCCGGTTGGGGCGCAGCACGTCGTCGACGGCGAAGCCCTCCTGGAGGAACTCGGGGCTCCACGCCACCTCGACGCCCAGGTCGCCGGGGGTGTGCTTGCCGACCAGCTGCTCGACCCAGTCGGCGGTGCCCACCGGCACGGTGGACTTGCCGACGATCAGCGCCTTGCGGGTCAGGTGCTGCGCGAGGCTGGTCACCGACGCCTCGACGTACGACAGGTCGGCGCCCATCCCGTCGGCCCGCTGCGGGGTGCCGACGCAGATGAAGTGCACGTCGCCGAACTCGGCGGTCTCGGCGATGTCGGTCGAGAACCGCAGCCGACCGGCGGCCAGGTTGCGCTTGAGCAGCTCGTCCAGGCCGGGCTCGTGGATCGGCACCTCGCCGGCGTTCAACATCGCGATCTTGTCCGCGTCGACGTCGAACCCGAGCACCTCGTACCCGAGTTCCGCGTAGCAGATGGCGTACGTCGCACCGAGGTAGCCGGTCCCCAGGAACGTCACCCGCGGCCGAGGCGCGCCCGAAGGCGGCGTCACCGCGGCGATGGCGGGGGTCGGCTGGATGGTGGGGTAGGGGATCGTCACGCCTGTCTTCTCCGCTCGCACTGGCGGCGCGTCGTCGCGTCGCATTCTGCTGCGGCGCCTGGCCGGGCACCGGAGGGGTGGCTCAACTGTCTGCCTTCCATCATCGCCCAGCGGCGCGGGTGCTCCGTCATGCCCATACCTACGCGCCGGTAACATCACCTGAACTGCAGTCGCTATCCTTCAGTCTGCGCGGTCGGCGGTCAGGGGAGGCCACAGACTGCGCATGATAGCGGTGAAGGGGAGGGGCCGACATGGCCGCAGGGGAGTCGTTCGACGTCTACCGGTTGCCCGAGGAGCACGAGGCGATCCGGCAGGCGGTCCGTGAGGTCTGTGCCGCCAAGGTGGCTCCGCACGCCGCCGAGGCCGACGAGACCGGGGAGTTCCCGAAGGCGTCCTACGACGCGCTGCGGGCAGCCGATTTCCACGCGCCGCACATCCCCGAGGAGTACGGCGGCGCGGGCGCGGACGCGCTGGCCACCGCCATCGTGATCGAGGAGGTGGCGCGCGCCTGCGCGTCCTCGTCGCTGATCCCGGCGGTGAACAAGCTCGGCACGATGCCGCTGCTGCTGTCCGGTTCCGAGGAGCTCAAGCGCCGCTACCTGACCCCGGTCGCGGCGGGCGACGCCATGTTCTCGTACTGCCTCTCCGAGCCGGAGGCGGGCAGCGACGCGGCGTCGATGACGACCCGGGCGGTGCGTGACGGGGATCACTGGGTGCTCAACGGCGTGAAGCGGTGGATCACCAACGCCGGCGTCTCCGAGTTCTACACCGTCTTCGCCGTCACCGACCCCGCCGCCCGTTCCCGGGGCATCTCGGCCTTCGTGGTCGAGAAGTCCGACGCCGGGGTGAGCTTCGGCGCTCCGGAGAAGAAGCTCGGCATCAAGGGCTCGCCGACCCGCGAGGTCTACCTGGACAACGTGCGAATCCCCGCCGACCGGATGATCGGCGCCGAGGGCACCGGCTTCGCCACCGCCATGAAGACCCTGGACCACACCCGGGTCACCATCGCCGCGCAGGCCGTCGGGATCGCGCAGGGCGCGCTCGACTACGCCAAGGGGTACGTGGCCGAGCGCCGCCAGTTCGGCAAGGCGGTCGCCGAGTTCCAGGGCATCCAGTTCATGCTCGCCGACATGGGCATGAAGCTGGAGGCGGCGCGGCAGCTCACGTACGCCGCCGCCGGCAAGTCCGAGCGGGGCGACGCCGACCTGACCTACTTCGGCGCGGCGGCCAAGTGCTTCGCCTCCGACGCCGCCATGGAGATCACCACCGACGCGGTGCAGCTGCTCGGCGGCTACGGCTACACCCGCGACTACCCGGTCGAGCGGATGATGCGCGACGCCAAGATCACCCAGATCTACGAGGGCACCAACCAGGTGCAGCGCATCGTCATGGCCCGGCAGTTGCTGGCCGGCGTCGTCTGACCGCCGCCTGATCGACCCCGACAGCCCCACCGCCCGCCGGCGGTGGGGCTGTCGTCGTCTGCGTGAGCCCCCACACAGTGGCGATGTCACAGGGGTCTGCGACGTTGTCGCCAAGTGAGAATCACCGAACACGATCCCCCACCGCTCGCCCCACGACGCACGACCCTCCGCAGAGAGATCGAGATGATGAAGCAGCTGGTGGAGAAGACCGCCCCCGAGCAGGATGTGCTGCCCGGCGACCTGATGACCAACCGCCAGCGGGCGCGGCTCGTGCTGGTGCTCGGCGCGTTGATCGCGATCGGCCCCCTGACCATCGACATGTACCTGCCGGCGCTGCCCGCCATCACGGCCGGCCTGCAGACCACCGAGACGGCCGTGCAGTTGACGCTGACCGGCACGCTGCTCGGCCTCGCGCTGGGCCAGTTGCTGATCGGGCCGCTCTCCGACGTGGTCGGGCGGCGTCTGCCGCTGCTCGCCGGGCTCGCCGTGCACATCGTGGCCTCCGTGCTGTGCGTCTTCGCGCCCAACATCGCCGTGCTCGGCGTGCTGCGCGTCCTGCAGGGCCTCGGCGTGGCGGCCGCCACCGTGGTCGCCACGGCCGTCGTCCGCGACCTGTTCAGCGGCGCCTCGTTCGCGCGGATCTTCTCCCGGTTGATGCTGGTCATGGGGCTGGCGCCGATCCTCGCGCCGACGCTGGGCAGCGGGCTGCTGCGCTGGACCGAGTGGCGGGGCGTCTTCGCGGCGCTGGCCGTGCTGGGCGCGTTGCTGATCGTCATCGCGGCGTTGCAGCTTCCGGAGACCCTCGCGGTGGCACGCCGCCGGCACGGCGGAGTGGCGGCGACCCTGCGCGACTACCGGGGGCTGCTCAACGACCGGGCCTTCGTCGGCCTGGTGCTCGTCGCCGGGCTGGCCATGGCGTCGCTGTTCGCGTACGTCTCCGGGTCGTCCTTCGTGCTCCAGCGGGAGTACGGCCTCGACGAGCAGCAGTTCGGCCTGGCCTTCGGGGCCGGTGCCGTCGGCCTGATCGGCGCCACCCAGTTCAACATCCGGCTGCTGCGGCGCTACACCCCGCAGCAGATCCTCATCAGCGCGCTGATCGCCGGAACGGCCGCCGGGCTGCTGCTGGTCGTGTTCGCCGCCACCGGCGTCGGTGGCCTCGGCACCCTGCTCGCGTCGCTGTGGCTCGTGCTGGCCGCGGCGGGCCTGGCCCTGCCGAACGCTCCGGCGCTGGCCATGAGCCGGCACAGCGAGGCCGCCGGCACAGCCGCGGCGCTGCTCGGGGCCGTGCAGTTCGGCGTCGGCGCGTTGTCGGCGCCCCTGGCCGGCCTGTTCGGCACGGGGAGCGTACCGATGGCGATCGTCATCGCGGGCGGCATGGCCGCGGCGCTGGCGGTCATGGTCCTGGTCGTGCCCCGCGCCACCCTCGGCGCGGTCGACCCGGACCTGGCCGTCGCCGTGCACTAGCGCGACTCGCGCCCCTCGCGCGGCGGGTCTGGTCGGGCGGGCCGGGCCTGCCGGCCCGCCCGACGATCAACGGATCTCGGTGGTGTCCTCGGGGCGCGACTGGCCGCGCGGCGGGGCGGACCACGGCGATTCGCCGCCCACCCGGCGGGGCAGCGGCTCGGTCGGCGTCGGATCGGCCGGGTAACCCAGGGTCAGCGGGGCGGTGTCGCGCTCCGCGGGCTCGGGCGACGGCCAGTCGGTGAGGGTGAAGTCGTCGCCGCGCGGGCCGTCCGCCGGCGCCGGCGTCAGGGCCGGCGCGGTGGCGGCCTGCGGCCACTGCCGCCAGCGTTGACCGCTGAACGTCGCCATGAGCAGCAGCAGGCCGATCAGGAAGAGCGTGCCGTTCTGCACCGGCAGCGCCAGCGGCAGCGGGTCACCGAGCACCTTCCACCCCTGCGGGATCGCGTCGCGCACCTCGAACGGCGCCACGAACATCCCGACGTACGGGGTGACCAGCAGCAGCCCGGCCACCAGCGGGCCCGCCGGTGAGAAGCGCAGTGTGCCGAGCAGCCCGAGCAGGACACCGCCGACACCGAGGTACACGGCCGGCTCGATCAGGTTGGCGGTGTTGAAGGTGCCGATCTCCACCCAGCGGTCGACCGTCCGGCTCGACCCGTCCTGCCCGAGTGTGACAAGCGCCCACGTGATGGGTGCCACCACCAACCCGGCGAGGAAGCTCCAGAGATGTCGCATCCGCGCACCGTACCGTTTCCGGCATGACCGAGCACCTCTCCGCCGCTCCGACCGGCAAGCCGACGTCGTACTCGCGCGTCACCCTCAGCAAGATCATGACTGCGGTGGACGTGAACCTCTACGGAACCGTTCACGGCGGGGTCCTGATGAAGTTCGTCGACGACGTGGCGGGCGCCGCCGCCGCCCGGCACAGCGGCGGAACGGCGGTCACCGCGGCGATCGACGAGATCGTCTTCTCCGAGGCCGTGCGGGTCGGTGACCTGGTGCACGCGCACGCCCAGGTGAACTGGACCGGGCAGACGTCGATGGAGGTGGGCGTGCGGGTGGTCGCCGAGCGGTGGGACTCGGCCGAGGACGCGCCGGTGCGGGTGGCCACGGCGTACCTGGTCTTCGTCGGGGTGGACGTCGGCGGTGCGCCGCGCATGGTCCGTCCGGTGCTGCCGGAGACGCCGGAGGACGAGCGCCGGTACCGGGAGGCCGAGATCCGGCGTGCACACCGCCTGGCCCGCCGCCGGGCCATCCAGGCGCACCGGGCGGGCTGAACCACATGGGTGGGTGGGCTGGAGTGTGGGCCGGGCACGCGTCGATCGGCGTACCCGGTGCGCAGAATGGCGCTTCGAGGTAGGGCAAGATGGCGCCACGGCCCATTCACAGTGTCGTGCGGGGCCAGGGGAGGGTGGAGCAGTGGGTGACGTGCTGTGGACGCCGCCGGCGGACGTGCTGGAGCGGTCCCGGATCGGCGACTACCTGCGCTGGCTGCGGGAGCACCGCGGGCTGGACTTCGCCGACTACGACGCGCTGTGGCGGTGGTCGGTCACCGACCTGGACGCGTTCTGGCGCTCGATCTGGGACCACTTCGAGGTGATCGCGCACACCCCGCCGACCGCCACCCTGGCCGAGCGGGGGATGCCCGGGGCCCGCTGGTTCCCGGGCGCCACCCTCAACTACGCCGAGAACGTGCTGCGGATGCCGGGCCGCGCCGACGACGACCCCGTGGTCATCGCGCACAGCCAGACCCGGGGGCCGGTCACCCTCACCGCCGGGGAGCTGCGCGAGCAGGTCCGCCGGGTGTCGGCCGGTCTGCGCCGCCTCGGCGTCACCGCCGGGGACCGGGTGGCGGCGTACGCCCCCAACATTCCCGAGACGTACGTCCTGCTGCTGGCCACCGCCAGCCTGGGGGCCATCTTCTCGTCCTGCGCGCCGGAGTTCGGCACGCGCAGCGTCACGGACCGGTGGCAGCAGATCGAGCCGACCGTGCTGGTCGCCGTGGACGGCTACCGCTACGGCGACAAGCCGGTGGACCGCCGCGCCGAGGTCGCCGCGATCCGGGCGGCCCTGCCGTCGCTGCGCCACACCGTGAGCATCGGCTACCTCGACCCGACGGGCTCCGCGCCCGAGGGCGCGCTGAGCTGGGCGGAGCTGGCCGCGCCCACCGACGAGCCGTCGACGTTCACGCCGGTGCCGTTCGACCACCCGCTGTACGTGCTCTACTCCTCGGGCACCACCGGCCTGCCGAAGCCGATCGTGCACGGCCACGGCGGCATCCTGCTGGAACACCTGAAGATGCTCGCCCTGCACCACGACCTCGGCCCGGCCGACCGCTTCTTCTGGTTCACCACCACCGGCTGGATGATGTGGAACTTCCTGGTCTCCGGGCCGGCGGTGGGCGCGGCCATCGTGCTGTTCGACGGCAACCCGGGGGTCCGGGCGGAGCCCGGCCAGCCGGCCGAGCCCGACCTCGGCGCGCTGTGGCGGCTGGCGGCCGAGACCAACACCACGTACTTCGGCACCTCGGCGCCGTTCCTGCTGGCCTGCCGCAAGGCCGGCCTGGTGCCCCGCGAGGTCGCCGACCTGTCCGCGCTGCGCGGTGTCGGTTCCACCGGTGCGCCGCTGCCCGCCGAGGGCTTCAAATGGGTGTACGAGACCGTCGGCGACCAGGTGCAGCTCCAGTCGCTGTCGGGCGGCACCGACGTGTGCACGGGCTTCGTCGGCGGGGTGCCGCTGCTGCCGGTGTACGCCGGTGAGATCGCCTGCCGCGCGCTGGGCGCCAAGGTGGAGGCCCGCTCGGCCGACGGCACCCCGGTGATCGGCGAGCTGGGCGAGCTGGTGATCACCGAGCCGATGCCGAGCATGCCGGTGGGCTTCTGGAACGACCCGGACGGCACCCGCTACGCCGAGGCGTACTTCTCCGTCTACCCGGGCGTCTGGCGGCACGGTGACTGGATCACCATCAACTCCCGGGGCGGCTGCGTGATCACCGGGCGCTCCGACGCCACCCTCAACCGTGGCGGGGTGCGGCTCGGCACCGCCGAGTTCTACTCGGTGGTCGAGGGCCTCGACGAGGTCGTCGACTCGGTGGTGGTGCACCTGGAGGACGACGAGGGCGGCGCCGGTGAACTGCTGCTCTTCGTGGTGCTGGCCGACGGGCTGACGCTGGACGACGCGCTGCGGAAGAAGATCTGCCGCGAGCTGCGGACCGCCCTCTCACCCCGGCACGTGCCCGACGAGATCCACCAGGTACGCGCCGTGCCCCGCACCCTCTCGGCGAAGAAGCTGGAGGTGCCGGTCAAGAAGATCCTCACCGGCACCCCGGTCGACCAGGCCGCGGCCAAGGGCGCCCTGGTGAACCCGGATTCGCTGACCGCGTTCGCCGCCCTGGCCCAACGCCGCCCAGCGAACAGGACGCCCGCCTGACAGTTGGCCGCGTGGCGACTCGTCTCCGCCCCGTCGGAGCGCATGGTGGTGACTGGGGTGTGCCCCGGCATACGCGTCCTTTGCTCTGCTTACGCGGACGCAACAGTCCGGGCCGCTTTCTGTTGCGCCGGTTGAAGCAGAGCAAAGGACGGGCGCGTACCCACCGGCCCTTGGCCGTGCCGGGCGCCCACCCGGGGATCCCCGTGGTGCCGCGCTGCCGCGCCACCGGGGCGCCGGCGGGTGGGTCACGGGAGAGCGTGCGTGACCTTCTCCGTGGTCAGGCGGGTGGGGAGGTTGGCCGGGGCCAGGTTGGCGCACAGGACGACTGTGGCGGCCCGGGTCAGCGGGGCCAGGAGCCAGTCGACCGGATCCGGGTAGCGGCTGGCGTCGACCAGGACACGTGCCCCACGCTCGATGCCCAGCTCGTCGGCGCGGGCCTCGGCGCGGGCCAGCAGGTGCGCGTCGGCGGGGCCGGGACCGGACTGCGGGGTGAAGTGGTCGCCGTGCCCGCGTACCTCGACCACGTAGTCGGCGAAGCCGGGCGGCACCTGCCGCAGCGGGACGGCGAGCGGGGCGAGGCCCAGGACGTACCGCTCGTCGGCGGGCCAGGACTGTGCTTCGTCGAGCCGGTCGGCGGCGGCGAAGAGAACGTCCACCGCGCCCGGGGTGTCGGCGACGGTCACCTTGGCAGCCCAGCAGCCCAGCAGGACGGCGGCGGTCTGCCAGTGCGGGGGGAGCAGCACGCCGGCCGCTGTGCCCGGCGCGAGGCCGACCTCGTCGACGAGGAGGTTGGCGGTCTTCGACACCCAGTTCGCCAGGGTCGCGCCGGAGAGTTCGGTGCGGTCGCCGGTGGAGTCGTCGTACCAGGTCAGTAGCGGTCGGGTCGGGTCGGTCGCGATCGCGTCGGCGAACACCCGGGCAATGTTGTCGGCCATCGGCGCGAACGATACGCCTCCGCCGCCCGTACTCGATGACGATGACAAGTCGGCGTACCGTCGGGTCGCAGTCAGCGTCGGCCCCGTACTCCGGCGTAGGCTTTACCCCGGAGTGTTGTTCCCCACAGACCCACCCTCAAGGAGTCGCCCCGTGACCGCCGGTCGCCCGCCCCGCGTGCTCATCGACGCCACGAGTGTCCCCGCCGACCGTGGTGGCGTCGGTCGATACGTCGACGGTCTGCTCGGTGCCCTCGGCAAGGTGTGCGGGTCGGGGGTGGAGTTGGCCGTGGTGAGCCTCCGCACCGACCTGGAGCGTTACACCCGGATGCTGCCCGGCGCGGAGATCATCCCCGCTCCGGCCGCCGTGGCGCACCGCCCGGCCCGGCTCGCCTGGGAGCAGACCGGCCTGCCGCTGCTCGCCCAGCAGGTCGGCGCGCACGTGCTGCACTCGCCCTTCTACACCTGCCCGCTGCGGGCCGGGTGCCCCGTCACGGTCACCGTGCACGACGCGACGTTCTTCACCGAGCCGGAGCACTACGACAAGTCCCGCCGCACGTTCTTCCGCAGCGCCATCAAGACCTCAATGCGCCGCGCCAACCGGGTGATCGTGCCCAGCAAGGCCACCCGGGACGAGCTGATCCGGCTGCTCGACGCCGACCCGACCCGTATCGACGTGGCCTACCACGGTGTCGACCACGACGCCTTCCACGCGCCCAGCGAGGAGGAGAAGGCCCGCGTGCGCGCCCGGCTGGGGCTGGGCAACAGCACGTACGTGGCCTTCCTCGGCGCCAAGGAGCCGCGCAAGAACGTGCCCAACCTGATCCGCGGCTGGGCCCGCGCGGTGGCCGACCGGGTCGACCCGCCGGCCCTGGTGATCGCCGGTGGGCAGGGGCACGACGACGACATCGACCGGGCGGTGGCCGAGGTCCCGTCCCACCTGCGGCTGCTGCGCCCCGGCTACCTGCGCTACGCCGACCTGCCCGGCTTCCTCGGCGGCGCGCTGGTCGCGGCCTACCCGTCGTACGGCGAGGGATTTGGCCTGCCGATCCTGGAGGCGATGGCGTGCGCCGCCCCGGTGCTGACCACCCCCCGGCTCTCGCTGCCTGAGGTGGGCGGCGATGCCGTGGCGTACACCTCGGAGGACCCGGGCCAGATCGCCACCGACCTGGCCGCCCTGCTCGACGACGAGCAGCGCCGGTTGTCGCTGGCGAAGGCGGGCTTCGACCGAGCCAAGGAGTTCACCTGGGAGTCCAGCGCCGAGGTGCACATCGCCGCCTGGAGTCGCGCCCGGTCGTAACCCTTCGGGCCTCTCGTGGTGACCCGTGCCACTGCGGGCGGATGCGTCGGGCATGATGTGCGGATGCTTTATGCGGTCATCCCGGCAGGTGGCAGCGGCACAAGGTTGTGGCCGTTGTCCCGCGCCGGCCACCCCAAGTTCCTCCACCCGCTGACCGGTACCAGCGCCTCGCTGCTCCAGGCGACCGTGGAGCGGCTCGCGCCGCTGACCACACCGGATCGGACCCTCGTGGTCACCGGCGCCGCGCACGTCGCGGCGGTCGCCCGGCAGCTGACCGGGCTGCCGGAGGAGAACATCCTGGTCGAGCCGTCCCCCCGGGATTCCTGCGCGGCGATCGCGCTGGCCGCGGCGGTGATCGCGCAGCGTGACCCGGACGCGGTCATGGGGAGCTTCGCGGCCGACCACCTGATCCGCGACCCGGACAGCTGGGTGCGCACGGTGCGGGAGGCGGTCCGGGGGGCCGAGCAGGGCATGCTGATGACGGTCGGGATCACCCCGACCCGGCCGGAGACCGGCTACGGCTACCTGGAGACCGGCGACGAGACCGAGGGCACGCCGTGGCGCCAGGTGGCCGAGTTCAAGGAGAAGCCGGCCGCCGAGGTCGCCGAGGCGTACGTCCGCTCGGGCCGGCACCTGTGGAACGCGAGCATGTTCGTCTGGCGGGTGGACGTGTTCCTCGCCGAGTTGGCCCGCCAGCAGCCGGCGCTGCACGCGGGGGTCACCGCGATCGCCACCGCCTGGGGCACCCCTGAGCAGGACGACGTGCTCGGCACGGTCTGGCCGACGCTGCCGAAGATCTCCGTCGACTACGCGGTGATGGAGGGCGCGGCCACCGCGGGTCGGGTCGCCACGGTGCCGGGCGATTTTGGCTGGAACGACGTCGGTGACTTCCACACCCTGGGTGACGTGCTGCCCGCCGACGACGCGGGCAACGTGGTGCTCGGCACCGACGCCAAGCCGGGCGTGCTCCTGCGGGACACCGCCAATCTGGTGGTGGTGCCGCAGTCGGGCCGGTTGGTGGCGGTCCTCGGTGTGCGCGACCTGATCGTGGTGGACACTCCGGACGCGGTGCTGGTCTGCCCGCGTGAACGGGCCCAGGACGTCAAGCTCCTCGTCGACGAGCTGAAGGAGCGGGGCGAAGAGGGCTACGTCTGAGGGCCGCGAGGGCCGGCTCGACCAGTTGCGCCGTCCCGCCGGCCAGCGGCTCGGGCAGCCGATCGGGCGGGAACCATCCCAGCTCCTCGGCCTCGTCGCTGACCTGCTCGACGGCGCCGGGCGGGGCGACCACGGCGAACCGGACGTCGTAGTGGCGCGACCCGCCCTGGCAGAACACCTCGTGCACGTCGATGTCGATCGGCACCGGATCGATGCGCAGCCCGTCGATGCCGGACTCCTCGGTGGCCTCGCGCAGCGCTGCCCCGACCAGGGTCTGGTCGACCGGTTCGCAGTGCCCGCCGAGCTGCACCCAGCGGCCGAACTTGGCGTGCAGGCAGAGCAGCACCCGTGCGCCGGTCGGGTCCAGCACCAGCGCGCTCGCGGTGACATGGCCGGGGCGGTGCTGCCGGCTCATCGCGACCGGCCCGGCGGTGAGCAGCGCGAGGGTCCGGTCCCGCGCGTCGGCCGCCGCCGGGCTGGTCGGCTGCCAGCCCTGCAGCAGCGCGACGGCGTCGGCGTGCAGCGTCGCGTACGACGCGGGATCGGTGGGGTCGACGGCGGGTCCGGTGAGCGCGGTGTCAGGCACCCCGTCACTGTACGAGCGTGCCCTCCGTACGCTAGCCGATCCTGGTGGAGGTGTCCGGGGTGCCGGGCATGTTCGCCGCGGAGCCGGTGTGGCCCCGGGCGCTGGGGGCGTACGCGGTGACCGGGGTGACCCCGCCGGGCGAGCTGACCGGCTTCCGGGCGATCGCGCCGAGGCCGGACGGCGGGTACGCGGCAGTGATCGGCTCGATCGACGCGCTGGGCAAGGGGTCGGTGCTGCTCGACGACCATCCGGGCGGGGGCGCGGTCACGTCCCGGCACGTGCGGTTCCGGTTCCCGGCGGGGCGGACGGGCGACTCGTGCCGACTGGTCGGGGAGCCGGTGGCCGACCTGGCGCCGTTTCACCACGTCGAGGGGCTGGCCGAGCTGGACGGACGGCCGTTCTACGTCACGGACGAGGACCATCGGGTCGCGCTCTGGGTCGGCTGAGCGGGGCAGGCGTTTCCGCGGCGATGGGATGACCGGACGGCACCTCTGCGGAGCAAGGGCCGCAGACCCTCGTGGTGCCGCCCGATCACCGGTCCCTCCCCGGTCCCCGGTGCCCCCGGCGCCGGTTACGTCCATGACGTGTCGGTGCCGTGCTCGGGCACTGGAAGCATGCCTAACTGGCCCCGGGGACGTCGAGGTTTTTCAGCCCAGGCTTAAAGATGGAGATAACTGCCGGCCGGGTAGAGTCGAACGGTCGCCCGGCATCCCTCTGCCGGCGACACGGGAGCGCTCCATGCTGAAGATCCACTTTTCCGGCGAGGACATTCTCCGGACCCGGGTGGCGCCGGCGGCCGACCCGGTCTGGGAGCTGGTCCTCAGCCTGCACGTGTTGCAGGGCCGCAACCGCGATCCGTTGACGTCGACCTGGCGGCGCACCGTGACTCGCGGTCTGCGCCAGGACGCCGCCTCCGACCAGCTCCGACTGCTCTTCGCCCTGAACCCGCCGCGCGGCTACTTCCCCGACTTCCTCACCCCGTACGCCAGCGTCGAGGGTTTCGAGGCGGGGCTGGAAGCGGTTCGCAGCACGCCGACCCAGCTGCTCCAGCGGGATCTGAACCTGCTGGCCGCCGAGAACCAACTGCCGGCCTCCGCCACCGCGCTGGCCCGCGGTGACGGGGCGATGCTGCGCCACCTCGCGGAGTCCATGGAGCAGTACCGGTCGCTCGCGATCGGCCCGTACTGGAGCCGGATCCAGTCGGCGGTGGCGGCGGACCGCACCCTCCGCGCGCGGGCCCTGCTCGACGGCGGCGTCGAAGGGCTGTTGGCCAGCCTTCGCCCGCGCATGCGCTGGGACAGCGGGGTGCTGGAGGTGCGCGACTACCCGCACAGCCGGGAGCTGCACCTGGACGGTCGAGGGCTGCTGTTGGTGCCGTCGTTCTTCTGCGCGGGCACCCCGGTCGCCCTGCTCGACCCGGCGCTGCCGCCGGTGCTGGTCTATCCGGTGGACCGGCTGGGCGGGATCGCCGCGACCGACGGCGACGCGTTGGCCGCGTCGAGCGCCGGCCGCGACTCGCTGGCCGCGCTGCTCGGCCGGACCAGGGCGGCGGTGCTGGAGGCCAGCCACGACGGCTGCACCACGAGCGAGGTGGCCCGCCGGCTCAACATCTCACCGGCGGCGGCCAGCCAGCACGCCACCGTGCTGCGCAACGCCGGCCTGCTCGTCAGTCACCGCGACCGCAACACCGTGCTGCACACGCTGACCCCGCTGGGCCGGGCCGTCCTGGACGCGTGAGTCCGGCCCGGCCGTGGGGTCACAGGGCGAGTGCGGCGCTGGCCGGGCTGCCGGCCGGCGGAGGCAGCAGCGTCGACCGGACACCCTCGGCGGTCAGGGCGACGCGCAGCCGGTGCAGGTCGGCGCCGAATCGGACCAGGTCCATCGGGTCGACCGGCGCCGGCGCGGTGCCGAGCACCAGCGCGCTGGCGTCGGCCGGCCAGCCCGGCACCTCGGCGACCAGGCCGGCGCGTACCTCCGCCTCGTCGACCAGGGTGAAGACCGTGCCGGGGGTGACCACCTCGGCGACCGCGTCGAGCGCCCGTCGCACCGCGGCCGGGTCGGCCGGCTCGGGGCCGATCGCCTCGGCGAGGGTCGCGGCCTCGGCCAGCCCGGACGCCCGAGCCTCAGCGGTGCCCAGCGAGAACAGGTCCTGCGCGGCATCACGGATGAGCGCCCGCGCGCCGTCGGAGTCGTCCGCGCGGGTGGCCGCGAGGTAGCCGCGCACCACGGCCACGGGGACCTGGTCACACTTGCCCTTGATCAACTCACCGGCGCCCGCCAGCTCGTCCACCACCGCCATCTGGGTCAGTTGCAGCTCGTTGCCGTACGGGTCCACCTCGCCCCGATGGTCGCGGATGGCCGGCATCCCGGCCACCCCGAGCGCCACGTCGGTCAGCCCGTTGCGCCAGGGTCGGCCCATGGTGTCGCTGATGATCACGGCGACATCCAGGTCGTACCGTTCCCGGAGCGCGGCGCGCAGCTCCCGGGCCGACGCGTCCGGATCCACCGGCAACAGCACCAGCCGGGTCTTGTCGACGTTCGACGCGTCGATCCCGGCGGAGGCCATCACGAAGCCGTGGTGGGTCTGCACGATCCGGGTCGGCCCCCGGCTGGCCACCACCCGGGCGGTCTCACCGGCCAGCACCTCCTCGCGCGCGGCGAGCCGCTCCGGCCCGTCCGCCGGGACGTCGACCAGCCGCCCCTCCGCCTTCGAGACGATCTTGCTGGTCACCACCAGCACGTCGCCGTCGCGCAGCCATGGCGCGGCGGTGGCGATCAGCGCCGCCAGGTCGTCACCCTCGGTCACATGGCCGATGCCCAGCACCGGCAGGATCTCCAGCCTCACGTCAACTCCACCGCGGCGCGGACCATCGCCGCCGTCGCCGCCTCGTCGGTCATCCGCAGCGGCATCGCGCGGACCGTCACCTCCGGCACCAGCGTGTCGGCGTCCTCCTCGTCCACCAGCCAGCCGTCCAGCAGCCCACCCGCCGCCCGAGGGCCGTAGAGCCGGCCCACCCCGGCCGCGCTGCACTCGACCCCGAGCACGGCGAGACAGCGGTCGGCCATTCCCCGGACCGGGGCGCCGCCGATGATCGGCGAGACACCCACCACCGGCGCCGGGCCGTCGGTCACCGCCTCGCGCATCCCCGGTACGGCCAGCACCGGCGCGATGCTCACCACCGGGTTGCTCGGCGCGATCAACACCAGGTCGGCCGCGCCGATCGCCTCCCGCACCCCGGGTGCCGGCGTCGCCGTCTCCGCGCCGACGAAGACGAAACGGTGGGTGGGGATGTCGGCCCGGTACCGCACCCACCACTCCTGGAAGTGGATCGCCCGCTGGCCCTCGTCACCGTCGACGACCGCATGGGTCTCCAGCCGGTCGTCGGTCGCCGGCAGCAGGCGTACGCCGGGCTGCCACCGGGTCGATAACGCCTCGGTGACCGCGCTCAGCGGGTAGCCGCCGTTGAGCATGGTGCTGCGCACCAGGTGGGTGGCGATGTCCTTGTCGCCAAGGCCGAACCAGGTCGGCTCCGCCCCGTACGCGGCCAGCTCCTCCTTGACCGTCCAGCTCTCGCCGACCCGGCCCCAGCCCCGCTCGGGGTCGGCGCCGCCGCCGAGGGTGTACATGACGCTGTCCAGGTCGGGACAGATCTTCAACCCGTGCAGCCACAGGTCGTCGCCGACGTTGACCACGGCGGTCACCTCGGCGCCGACCTCGCGGGCGTACGCCCGGACGCCGAGCAGGAACCGGGCGCCGCCGATGCCGCCGGCCAGAACCACGATGCGCATGTCGACCATCCTCGCGTACGCGACGCCTCCGGTCCGCCGGTGGCCGGGGAGACTAGGCTCACGTGCGCCCTGTCCGTCCATGCCCCGAGGGGGAGTTCGTGACCAGCCCCGCCGAGCCCGCGTCCGCCGACGCGACGCAGGCCCGCCAGCTGACCAAGCCACTGCGCGAACTGGGTGCGCTCGCCCTGCTCGGCGCCAACGCCGTGTTCCTCTTCGTGGGGCTGCTCCGGCTGCTCACCCCGAACGACTACCGCGGTTTCACCGACCGAGCTGGCGATCAGTTCTTCTCGTTCATCGGGGTGGAGTCGGTGGCGCTGCCGCTGCTGGCCGTCCTGCTGGCCACCCACGTCGCGCCGGTGCTGCCGAAGGCGAAGCTGATCACGCAGGTGGCGCTGGGTGAGTACGCGGTCAGCGCGGTGCTCGGCACCCTCACCATGCTGATCTGGACGGTGGGCCGCCTCGCCGAGGCCGAGATCCTCGACGCGTTGCTCGGCCTCCTCGCCCGGTTCGCCTGGCTGGTGATCTTCGCGGTGGCCGCCTGGGTGGTCTTCACGATCTGGCGGGCGTTCTACTACGTGCCCAAGCCGAAGCCGCAGCCGGGCGTCTACGGCCAGCCGCAGCCGGGTTGGCCGCAGCAGCAGGGCGGTTGGCCGGCGCCGGGTCAGCCCGGTGGCCAGCCGCAGGGCGGATGGCCCGCTCCCGGCCAGCCGGGCGGTTACCCGCAGGCCGGCCAGCAGGGCGGTTACCCGCCGGCGCAGTTCCCCGGCCAGTACGGCCAGCCGTCGCCGCCGTTCCAGGCCCCGCAGTCCGCGCCGCCGCACCCGCAGTCCGCGCCGCCGTTCCAGGCCGCTCCGCAGTCCGCGCCGCCGTTCCCGCAGTCCGCGCCCCCGGCCAACCCGGCCCCGCAGTCGGCGCCGCCCGCGCCGCCGTTCGGGCAGCCGCCGTCGGCCGACCCGACCCAGACGATCCCGCGCCAGTCCGCCGAGCCGGCGTCGGCCGACCCCACCCAGGCCATCCCGCGCCCGGCCGGCCCCGACGCCGACCGCACCCAGCACATCAACCCGGGCGAGCACCCCGACCAGACCCGCTGAGCCGCCAGCCCTCCGGGCTGGTGATGTTCGGGTCCTCCTTTGCTCTGCTTCAACCGAGGCAACGCCCGGCGTCCGAATATCGGACGCGCGGTGTTGCGTAGGTTGAAGCAGAGCAAAGGACCCGCGGGGGGTGCCCGCCCCTCCACCGACGCATCAAGTGATCATGGGGTGCGGTTTCCCACGCTGCGGGCCGGGTCTGGTGGCTCGGGCTCGTGCTGCGCATAGGCTGAGTGGATGGTTGATCGCACCCACTCCGGTCCGAGCGAGGCGAGCGTGCGGCGGGCCCTGGGCCGGGCCGCGACCGGGCGCGCGCTGGACGTCGACGAGGCGACCGCGCTGCTCGCCGCCCGTGGCGACGCGCTCGACGAGCTGCTCCGGACCGCCGGTGGGATCCGCGACGCCGGGCTGCGTGACGCCGGGCGGCCGGGCGTGGTCACGTACTCGAAGAAGGTCTTCATTCCGCTGACCCGGCTCTGCCGGGACCGTTGCCACTACTGCACGTTCGCCACGGTGCCGCACCGGCTGCCGGCGCCGTTCCTGGACCGCGACGAGGTGCTGGCCATCGCCCGGGCCGGTGCCGCCCAGGGCTGCAAGGAGGCCCTGTTCACCCTCGGTGACCGGCCGGAGGAGCGCTGGCCGGCGGCCCGGAGCTGGCTCGACGAGCGCGGCTACGACTCCACTCTGGACTATCTGCGCGCCTGCGCGGTGGCCGTGCTGGAGGAGACGGGCCTGCTGCCGCACCTCAACCCGGGCGTGCTGTCCTGGTCGGAGCTGCAACGGCTCAAGCCGGTCGCCCCGAGCATGGGCATGATGCTGGAGACCACCGCGACCCGCCTGTGGTCCAAGCCGGGCGGCCCGCACTACGGCTCGCCGGACAAGGAGCCCGCGGTCCGGCTGCGGGTGCTCGACGACGCGGGACGGGTCGGGGTGCCGTTCACCACCGGCATCCTCATCGGCATCGGGGAGACCCCGGCCGAGCGGGTGGACGCGCTGTTCGCGATTCGCCGCGCGCACCGGGAGTACGGCCACCTCCAGGAGGTGATCGTGCAGAACTTCCGCGCCAAGCCGGACACGGCGATGCGCGGCATGCCCGACGCGGAACTGCACGACCTGGCCGCCACGGTGGCGGTGGCCCGACTGCTGCTCGGCCCGAAGGCCCGCATCCAGGCCCCGCCGAACCTCATCGCCGGCGAGTACGACCTGCTGCTGCGCGCCGGCATCGACGACTGGGGCGGCGTCTCCCCGCTCACCCCGGACCACGTCAACCCGGAACGCCCGTGGCCGCAGATCGAGGAGTTGGCCCGGCACACCGAGCTGGCCGGGTTCACGCTGCGGGAGCGGTTGACGATCTACCCGGAGTACGTGCGCGCCGGTGACCCGTGGCTCGACCCGCGGCTGCTGCCCCACGTGAACGCCCTCGCCGACCCGGCGACCGGCATGGCGGTCGAGTCGGCCCTCCCGCAGGGGCGCCCCTGGCAGGAGCCGGAGGAGACGTTCGGCGGGCGCACCGACCTGCACGCCACCATCGACACCACCGGCCGCACCGACGACCGGCGCGGCGACTTCGACAGCGTCTACGGCGACTGGTCCGAGGTCGCCGGCAAGGTCACCCCCGAGGCGGCGGCGCAGCGAGCGGGCGTACCCCCGGCGCTGGCCGGCAGCGGTGCGGACCGTGACCTGGCGGCCGGGCTGCGGCTGGCGGCCGACGACCCGGCGGCCCTGCTCGATCCCCGGCACACCGACGCGGCGCTGGCGCTGTTCGGCGCGGACGGGCCGGCGCTGGACGAGCTGTGCCGGCTCGCCGACGACGTACGCCGCGACGCGGTCGGCGACGACGTCACCTACGTGGTCAACCGCAACATCAACTTCAGCAACGTCTGCTACGTGGGCTGCCGGTTCTGCGCGTTCGCCCAGCGTGAGCGGGACGCCGACGCGTACCGGCTCTCCGTCGACCAGGTCGCCGACCGGGCCGAGCAGGCGTGGGCGGCCGGTGCCAGCGAGGTGTGCCTCCAGGGCGGCATCGACCCGAAGATGCCGGTCACCGGGTACGCCGACATCGTGCGCGCGATCAAGGCCCGCGTGCCGGAGATGCACGTGCACGCGTTCTCCCCGATGGAGATCGTCACCGCCGCCGCGAAGGCCGGTGTGCCGGTGCGCGAATGGCTGACCCAGCTGCGCGAGGCGGGGCTGGACACCATCCCGGGCACCGCCGCCGAGATCCTCGACGACGACGTGCGCTGGGTGCTCACCAAGGGCAAACTGCCGGCCGCCGCCTGGGTCGATGTCGTCAGCACGGCCCACGAGCTGGGCATCAGGTCCAGCTCCACCATGATGTACGGCCACGTCGACCACCCCGGACAGTGGCTGGCGCACTTCCGGGTGCTGGCCGGCGTGCAGGACCGCACCGGCGGGTTCACCGAGTTCGTGGCGCTGCCGTTCGTGCACACCAACGCGCCGATCTACCTGGCCGGCATCGCCCGCCCGGGGCCGACCTGGCGGGAGAACCGCGTGGTGCACGCCATGTCGCGGCTGCTGCTGCACGGCCGGATCGACAACATCCAGTGTTCCTGGGTCAAGCTCGGCGACGAGGGCACCGTGGCGATGCTCCAGGGCGGCTGCAACGACCTGGGCGGCACGCTGATGGAGGAGACCATCTCCCGGATGGCCGGCTCCGGCAACGGGTCGGCGCGTACCGAGGAGCAGTTGCGGGCCATCGCGAAGGCCGCCGGTCGTCCGGCGCGCAAGCGATCGACTGCGTACGGTCACGCTCCGCGCTGAAGTCGAACCTTTTCCCGCCGTCGGCCGTACCAAGCGGTGCCGGCGGCGGTCGCGGCGAGGACCGCCGCCGGTGTTCCCTCAGGGGCCCGGCGGCGTCGGTCGACGGCACCGGACCCGTCCGTCACCGCGGGCGCGTACGCGCCGCCGCCGGAAAGGTTGCCCATGACCAGTGATCAGCGGAAGCGGCCCTGGCCGCGACTGACCCGCCGGCAGACGTTGACCGCCGCGGCCAGCGCCACCCTCGGCGCCGCCGCACTCACCGTGCCGGGTCTGTCGGCCGCGCAGAACGCGCCGGGCGCGGCAGGTCGGGACGACGAACCGATCGTCGTGCACCTGCGCGACGCCGCGTCCGGAACGATGGACGTCTTCGTCGGTGAATCCCGGATCGAGGTACGCGACCGCGGCCTGGCGGACCGACTGCGGCGCGCAGCCCGGCGCTGACCCGCACGCTCCGCCCGCCATCAGTCCCCGCCCAGTGAGGTTGGTCCGCCATGTCTTCCCACCGCGAGGCTCCGGAGATTGCCAAGGATCCGGTCGCCGACAGCTCCGACCTTTACGCGTTCGTCAGCCCCGACAAGCCCGACACGGTCACGTTGATCGCCAACTACGTGCCCTTGCAGCTCCCGTCCGGGGGGCCGAACTTCTTCGAGTTCGGCGACGACGTGCGCTACGAGATCCACATCGACAACGACGGTGACGGTCAGCCCGACGTCACCTACCGGTTCGAGTTCACCACCGAGATCACCAACCCGAACAGCTTCCTCTACAACACCGGGCCGATCGACTCGCTGGACAGCAAGAACTGGAACCGCCGGCAGTTCTACAGCCTGACCCGGGTGACCGACGGCCGGGAGCACCGGCTCGCGCACAAGCTGCCCTGCCCGCCGTGCAACGTCGGCCCGCTGTCCACCCCGAAGTACGCCGACCTCGTCCGGCAGGCCACCTACACGCTGTCGACCGGGGAGCGGGTCTTCGCCGGGCAGCGCGCGGACGGCTTCTTCGTCGACCTGGGGGCGATCTTCGACCTCGGCACGCTGCGGCCGTTCCAGCAGCTGCACGTCGCCGGGAAGAAGATCTTCAAGGCCGAGGGGGAGCCGGTCAACGCCACCGACCGGATGAACGTGCACAGCCTCGCCGTGCAGGTGCCGCTGAAGCAGGTGCGCCGCCGCGCCAGCCGGTACGGCGCGGGCGACCCGGCGTCGGTGCTCGGTGTGTGGACGTCGGCGTCGCGCCGGCAAGTCCGGGTGCTCGGTGACCGGGTCGCGCAGGACACCTCCACCGGCCCGTTCACCCAGGTCTCCCGGCTGGGCAATCCGCTGTTCAACGAGGTCATCGTGCCGATGTCCAAGAAGGACCTGTGGAACTCGCTGCCACCGTCGGAGGACAAGCGGTTCGCGCAGTTCGTCGAGCGGCCCGAGTTGGCCGCGCTGCTGCCGGCCCTCTACCCGGACGTCTTTCCCAACCTGGACAAGCTCAACAAGTCGAAGAAGGCCCGGGCCGACCTGGTGGCGATCCTGCTCACCGGCGTACCGGCCGGGCTGATCGACGGCTTCACCAACGCGACCGGTGACGTGCAGGCCGACATGCTGCGGCTGAACACGGCGATCCCGCCGACCCGCCGGCCGGACCGGTTCGGGGTGCTCGGCGGCGACCTGGCCGGCTTCCCCAACGGGCGGCGGGTCGGCGACGACGTGGTCAGCATCGCGCTGCGGGCGATCGCCGGGGTGACCGTCCCGCTGGTCGACAAGACGTTCCGCCCGGATGCGGCGGCCGCCGCGGTCACCCCGGGGTTGAGCGCCGCCGACGTGACGGCCCCGTTCCTCGCAAACTTCCCCTACCTCGGTACGCCGTACGACGGGTTCAACAACCCGCCGGCGTCGTCCTGATCTTCGGCCGGGGGAGCAGCGGATGCACGAGCACACGTACGGGCCGTCGGAGACGGGGAGTGTCGTCCTCGAACTGGGTGGTGACACCGGTGCCCTGATCGTCTACACCGGTCGGGAGTTGCACGGCCGGGAGATCGAGATCAGCCGCGGCGATGATCGGCGGGTCCACTCGGCGGTACGGGAGCGTCGGGTGCGGGACGGGTCGTTCCACAGTGCGGTCTATCCCGATCTGCCTGCCGGTCTGTATACCGTCTGGTGGGACGAGGACACGTCCGCCGGCATCGTTTCTGTCCATGGTGGAGGGATAGCCGAGTTCGTGTGGCCCAGCAGCGGTTTTGGGGCCGCAGGCTGACCTCGAAGCGCCACTTTTCACTCGCACCCCGTCCACATTGTGGGCGGGGTGCGAGTGCTGTCCACGGCTCGACGGGCGGTCTGCGCCGCGCCGCGTTAACCTGTCCCCCACCAAGATCAGCTTTGCGAGAGGGGGCTGGTGCTCTCCCGGCGGTGGCCCGTCGGGGGGAGCGCCACGGCAGAAAAGTCGGGCAACTCGCCGGAGAGGGCGTTACTCGGCCGGGGTCTGAATCGATAGGGCAGGTTGCGAGGCTGGGACGGTCCTGGTGGCCGACCAGGGGTGTCGGGAGGGCGACTCCATTATCAAGTTTGGCTTGACGGCGCACGCATTACACGCGTGTAATTTGAATGGGGTTGTTCGCACGGAACGCAACAAAAGGGACCGGACGAACAAACACGCCTTTCGCGTGGGGGGTTGCAGCGGCGATGACGCCGGTGCGCGACAAGGAGGCATTTGATGGACGGCCAGCTTGAGGTGGCCGACCTGCTCGGAAACGCGCCGGAGTGGCAGGAGCGGGCCTTGTGCTCGCAGACCGACCCCGAGGCGTTCTTTCCCGAGAAGGGCGGCTCGACCCGCGAGGCGAAGCGAATCTGCTCGCGCTGCGAGGTCAAGACCGAATGCCTCGAATACGCTCTCGGCCACGACGAGCGGTTCGGCATCTGGGGTGGGCTCTCCGAGCGGGAGCGGCGCAAGTTGAAGCGGCGGGCCGCCTGAGCGGTGCAGGGTCGGGGCGGTGGGGGCCGCCCGGCTCAGCCGTCGTACGGGCGCGTACGGCTCAGGCCAGCTCGTCCGGGTCGACCCCGAGCAGGTTCGCCACCTGTTCGATGATCACGTCGTGGACGAGGTCGGCGAGATCCTCGCGGTCCATGGCGCGGAACTCCAGCGGTCGCCGGTACAACACGATGCGCGGCGGCACCTCCTGGCGGCCGGGGCGGCCGGGCAGCAGCCGGGCCAGCGGCACCTCGCCGTCCTCCAGCACGTCGGAGTCGTAGACGTTCAGATCCGGTGGGACGTCCTCGACGGCGAACTCGACACCGGCCAGCTCCTTGGCGAACCGCCGCTCCAACGTCTCGACGGTGTCCAGCACCAGATCGTCGAAGACCTCGGCCTTGGTCCGCGCCAACGGCACGGTCGCCGGCACCAGACGCCCGCGCAGGCCACGCCCGTGCCGGTCGCGGTGCGCACGCCGGCCGGGGCCGGGGCGGCGGTGTTCCGGGCTCGTCATGACGCAAAGGGTAGTCCCCGTGCCGGGCCGGCCAGCGGCAGCGGCACTCCTCTGGCGCGGCGCGACCCGAACCGGGAATTGTGATCACCGCGACGGGCGTGTCGCAACGCGAAGCGATGCGCCGGACCCGGTAATGGAGATACCCTGCCGCCGTGAGGTCACCACGGCGCTGCTCCCGTAACGGCTGTCCCCGGCAAGCGGTCGCCACATTGACCTATGTCTACAACGAGTCGACAGCCGTGGTGGGCCCGTTGGCGGCGTTCGCCGAGCCGCACACGTACGACCTGTGTGAGCAGCACGCCCGCAGCCTCACCGCGCCGCGCGGCTGGGACGTGGTGCGGCACGAGGGTGAGTTCGAGCCGCCCCCGCCCACCACGGACGACCTGGTGGCGCTGGCCGAGGCGGTTCGCGAGGCCGCCCGCCCGGCCCCCCGCCCCCCGGAGCACGACCAGGCCCACCCGGAAGGCCCCCACCAGACGGGCCGCCGAGGCCACCTCCGAGTAATCCCCCCAAACCACTAACCCCCCACCCGGCCCGCCCAGCGCGGTCAGTGCCCCAGGAGGCGGGAGAGGGTTTTGGCGCGGTGGGAGGGGCGGTTGGTTCGGATCTCCTTTGCGTCGGCGCTGGTCATGACGCGCAGCGCCGTGTTCATCGCCAGCCAGCGCAGGGGTTCCGGCTCCCAGCGGGGCGAGCGGTGGTTGACCCAGGGCAGGCTGGTCAGCTCGCTGCGCTCGCCGCGGATCAGGTCGGCCAGGGTGCGGCCGGCGAGGTTGCTGGAACCCACCCCGTCCCCGACGTAGCCGCCCGCCCAGGCCAACCCACTGGCCCGGTCGAACCCGACCGAGGCGGCCCAGTCCCGGGCCACCCCGAGCGGGCCACCCCAGGTGTGGGTCACCGGAACGTCCGGCCCGAGCACCGGGAACAGTTCACCCAGCGTCCGCCGCAGCGCCGCGAAGACCCGTGGCTCCCGGTCCTGGCCGGGAGAGACCCGGGACCCGAAATGGTACGGAGCACCGCGCCCGCCGAAGGCCAGCCGACCGTCCGCCGTCCGCTGGCCGTAGATGATCACGTGTCGGTGGTCGGAGAACGTCTCCCGATCCGCCAGGCCGATCCGCTCCCAGGTCTGCGCCGGCAGCGGTTCGGTGGCCACCATCAGTGAGTACACCGGCGCCACCGTGCGTCGCAGGCCGGGCAGCATTGGCGTGTACCCCTCGGTGGCCCGTACCACCACCGACGCCCGCACCGTCCCCGACGCGGTGACCGCCGCGCCGGACCGGATCGCGGTCACCGTGGTCTGCTCGTGGATCCGCACCCCGAGTCGCTCCACCGCCCGCGCCAGACCACGCACCAGCTTCGCCGGGTGCACGACCGCGCAGTGCGGGGTGTACGTCCCACCGCGTACCCCCTCGGCGCCGCACCGGGCCGCGGCCTCGTCGGCGTCGAGGAGCGCCAGGTGGTCCGCGCCGAAGCCGAACGCGCGGGCCTCGTCCACGGCGGCCCGGGCCCGGGCGAGCTGCGGGCCGGTGCGGGCGAGCGTGACGGTGCCGCCGTCGGCCCAGTCGCAGTCGATGCCCTCGGCCGCGACCACCCTGCCCACCGCACGGACGGTGTCGTGCAGTGCCCGCTGCATGGCGACAGCCGCGTCGCGGCCGTGCCGGCGGGCCAGCCCGGTCAGTGACGTGGGAAAGAGCGCCGAGCACCAGCCGCCGTTGCGCCCGGACGCCCCGTACCCCGCGATCTCCCGCTCCAGGACGACGACCCGCAGCGTCGGATCGGCCTGGGCCAGGTGGTACGCCGTCCACAGCCCGGTGTAGCCGGCGCCCACGATCACCACGTCGGCGTCCGTGTCGCCGGGCAGCGCCGGCCGCGGCGTGAGCGGCTCGTCCAGGCTGGACAGCCAGTACGACAGATTCTCGTAGCCCATGGTCAGAGCCGCGACCACGCCTCGGTCAGCACCGTGCGGAGGATCTGCTCGATCTCGTCGAAGTGCTGCTGCTCGGCGATCAGCGGCGGGGCGAGCTGGATGACGGGGTCGCCCCGGTCGTCGGCCCGGCAGTAGAGACCGGCCTGGAACAGCGCGGTCGACAGGAAGCCGCGCAGCAGCCGCTCCGACTCGGCCTCGTCGAACGTCTCCCGGGTCGTCTTGTCTTTGACCAGCTCGATGCCGTAGAAGTAGCCGTCGCCCCGCACGTCGCCGACGATCGGCAGGTCGTGCAGCTTCTCCAGGGTGGCGCGGAACGCGTCCTCGTTGGCCCGTACGTGCCCGACGAGATCCTCGCGGGCGAAGACCTCCAGGTTGGCCAGGGCCACCGCGCAGGAGACGGGGTGTCCGCCGAACGTCACCCCGTGGGCGAACATGCTCGTCTCGGTGAGGAACGGCTCCATCAGCCGGTCGCTGGCGATCATCGCGCCGAGCGGGGCGTACCCCGAGGTGATGCCCTTGGCGGTGGTGATGATGTCCGGCTGGTAGCCGTAGCGCACGGCGCCGAAGTACTCGCCGAGCCGACCCCAGGAACAGATCACCTCGTCGGACACGAGCAGCACGTCGTACGCGTCGCAGATCTCCCGGACCCGCTCGAAGTAGCCGGGCGGGGGTGGGAAGCAGCCGCCGGAGTTCTGCACGGGCTCCAGGAAGACCGCGGCGACGGTGTCCGGCCCCTCGCGCTCGATGGCCCGGCCGATCTCGTCGGCGGCCCAGCGGCCGAACGCCTCGGCGTCGTCGCCGTGCTCGGGCGCCCGGTAGAAGTTGGTGTTCGGCACCTTGATCCCACCGGGCACCAGCGGCTCGAAGTCGCTCTTGATGCCGGGCAGGCCGGTGATCGACAACGCGCCCATCGAGGTGCCGTGGTAGGCGATGTAGCGGCTGACCACCTTGTGCTTGTTGGGCTGACCGGTGCGCTTGAAGTAGGCCCGGGCCAGCTTCCACGCGGCCTCGACGGCCTCCGAGCCGCCGGTGGTGAAGAAGACCCGGTTGAGGTCGCCCGGGGTGAGCGAGGCGATCTTCTCGGCCAGCTCGACCGCCTTCGGGTGCGCGTACGACCACAGCGGGAAGTACGCCAGCTCACCGGCCTGCTTGGCGGCGGCCTCGGCCAGCTCGGTGCGGCCGTGACCGGCGTTGACGACGAACAGCCCGGCGAGCCCGTCGAGGTAGCGGCGGCCCTGCGCGTCCCACACGTACGCGCCCTCGCCGCGCACGATGGTCGGCACCTCGCCGGCGGAGTAGCTCGCCATCCGGGTGAAGTGCATCCAGAGGTGGTCGGTGGCGTTGGCCATGTCAGCCCCATCGGTCGTCGGGCCGGTCAAAGGGGTGAAGCCGGCCGCTCTGCCAACGGTTATCGCACAGCACGACCCAGGAAAGCAAGTGTGATCGGTAGTGCCTAAGCCTAAGGACGACGGATTCGGCGAGAAATTGCCCTAGCCGCGACGGAATCCGCACGGGCGTCGGCCCTGCTCGTCGTGCCCGGCGGGCGCGCCGGGCTGCCCGCTGACCCCTGGTCGGCCTCCTTTGCTCTGCTTCAACGGACGCAACAGTGCACGTCCGGTATCCGGACGCGGGGTGTTGCGCCGGTTGAAGCAGAGCAAAGGACGCGAGCGATGGCCTGCCGGCCCGGCCCGCCGGCCACGATCCACTCCGTATCGCCGATGTCGCGGTGTCGGGGCGGAGTTGATGCCGCGATATCGGGGATGTCGAGTGGATCAAGCGAGTCGATCACGGGAGTGGAGCAACGGGTCGAGCAGCCGGGACGGGGGTGGGGCACCTTGGGGGCAGTTGCGGAGCGTTCTGGATGCGCGTCAACACGTTCACCGCAACACGCCGGTAGGCGGCGGACACCGACACGCAGCGTCGCTATCGTGCGCCGCAGTGTGCACCCGGCGGGCGGGAGGATCCGGTGGCGAACGAGGCGTTGCGGGTGGCGATGGCCGAGGCGGGGGAGACGGTCGAGTCGCTGGCCGAGAAGGTCCGCGTCGACCCCAAGACGGCGGCGCGGTGGCTCGCCGCGGGGCGCATTCCGCACCCGCGTACGAGGATCGCGGTGGCCGAGGTCCTACGCCGGGACGCGGCCGATCTCTGGCCGGAGCCGTTCCGCCGCCGGGACCTGCCCTGGTTCCGACCGTGGGCCGAGCTGGAACAGGACGCGACCTCGATCCGCTCCTATCAGCCGCTGCTCGTGCCGGGCCTGCTCCAGACCGAGGGGTACGCCCGCGCGGTCCTGAACACGGGCGGGCTGGTCGCAACCTCTGAAGTGGACCAGATCGTGGCGAGCCGGATCGACCGGCAGGCGGTCCTGCGCCGCGACGCCCCACCCCAGCTCGTGGCGGTGATCGACGAGGTGGTGTTGCGCCGCCCGGTCGGCGACCGCGCCGTCATGGCCGGCCAGCTGGCCCACCTCGCAGGCGTGGCCGAGTGGGAACACGTGCAGGTCCGGGTCATCCCCGCCGAGAGCCCGTGGCACACCGGCCTGGCTGGCCCCTTCGTGCTGGGCCGCCTGCCCGACGGGACGGAATTGGCGTATCTCGACAACCAGCTCCGCGGTCAGATCGTGACCGATCCCCTCGACGTCGCTAACCTGGGACGCAGGTGGGAGAGCGTCACCGGTGAGGCGTTGCCCCAACGTCAGTCGATCGAGCTGATCAGGGAAGTGGCCACGACATGGACATGACCGACGCCCGTTGGCGCACCGCTACCCGCAGCAGCAACAACGGCGGTGACTGCGTCGAGGTGGCCGACAACCTGCCCGGTCGAGTGCTGGTGCGGGACAGCAAGGACCGCGACGGTGGCACCCTGACCTTCGCCCCGACCGCCTGGACGTCGTTCATCGACGCAGTCCGGGCAACGGCACGCTGATCCACTCGGGTTCACGGAAACCGGGGTATCAGGGCGACCCGGACACCCCGACTTCCTGAAAGCCGAGTCGATCAAGCAAAGCACCGAGTCGATCAAAGCCCGTCAGGCCGTACCCCAGGTGTAGGTCTGCTTGCGGAGTTTGAGGTAGACGAACGCTTCGGTGGCGAGCACTCCGGGCACCGCGCGCAGCCGTTGCAGGATCTCCAGCAGGTGGTCGTCGTTGCGGCAGACCACCTCGGTGAGCAGGTCGAACGACCCGGCGGTGATGACCACGTAGTCGACCTCGTCCAGCTCGGCCAGCCGGTCGGCCACCGCCTCCAGGTCGCCGTCGGTGCGCAGCCCGATCATCGCCTGGCGGGGGAAGCCGAGCTGGAGCGGATCGGTCACCGCGACGATCTGCATGACGCCCGAGTCGAGGAGCCGCTGGACCCGCTGGCGGACCGCCGCCTCGGAGAGGCCGACGGCTTTGCCGATCGTCGCGTACGGCCGTCGGCCATCCTCCTGGAGCTGTTCGATGATCTGTTTGGCCACGTCGTCCAGCAGAGCGTGACTGGCACCTTCACGTACAGCGACGCGTCGACCGCCGTTGCCATTCTCGTGCTGCCGGTTCGTCATCGTGCGCTCCCCATGTCCCGAATCGTGATGTCGTGCGTGTGTCCCCGCGCAGTCTGGCGTATTTCGTCGTGCATCGCTAACCCCGCAACGGAATCCCTTGTGAGAGAGGGTCTCTCATGTCAGGATCAGTCGTCCCTGGTACTTGAGCCTCCCGACATTCCCGCCGGCGCGCGCCTCCCCCGTCCCGCCCGCCGACGATGACCCCTAGGAGTCGTCATGCGTACTCCCCTCCGGCCCCTCTCCCGGCGTGGACTGCTCACCGGCACTCTCGGATCGGCCGCCCTGCTCGCTGCGGGCGGCAGCCTCGCCGGCTGCGGCACCAAGGGCGCCCAGCAGACCGAGGCCGGCTGCGTCAGCGAAGACCTGTCCGGCACCGAGAAGAAGCTTGCCTTCTCCAACTGGCCGCAGTACATGGACGTCGACGAGAAGGACGAGTCCAAGCGGCCGAGCCTGGACGAGTTCATCACAAAGACCGGCATCCAGGTCACCTACACCGAGGACATCAACGACAACAACGAGTTCTTCGGCAAGGTGCAGAACCAGCTGGCCGCCTGCCAGAGCACCGACCGGGACATCATCGTGCTGACCGACTGGATGGCCGCGCGAATGATCCGGCTCGGCTGGATCCAGAAGCTCGACGTGGCGAAGATCCCGAACGTCCAGGCGAACCTGTTGCCGTCGCTGCTCAACCGCTCGTTCGACACCGAGAACCGCATCTCGATCCCGTGGCAGTCCGGCCTGGCCGGGTTGGCGTACAACGGCAGCGTCACCAAGGAGCTGCGGACCGTCGACGAGCTGCTGACCCGCCCCGATCTCAAGGGCAAGGTGACGGCGCTCAGCGAGATGCGCGACACCATGGGCCTGCTGCTCGGCTCGAACGGGCACGACCCGTCGAACTTCACCGCCGCCCAGTTCGACGACGCGCTCAACAAGCTCAAGAAGGCCGTCGACTCCGGGCAGATCCGCAAGTTCACCGGCAACGACTACGCACCCGACCTGGCCAAGGGCGACATCGCCGCGTGCATCGGCTGGTCCGGGGACGTCATCCAGCTCTCCAGTGAGAACGAGAAGGTGCAGTTCGTCGCCCCGGACTCCGGCGTGATGCTGTTCAGCGACAACATGATGGTCCCGAACAAGGCCACCCACAAGGGCAACGCCGAAGCGCTGATCAACTACTACTACGAGCCGGCGGCCGCGGCGAAGCTCGCCGCGTACGTCAACTACATCTGTCCGGTCAAGGGCGCCCAGGCCGAGATGGAGAAGATCGACCCGGAGCTGGCCGCCAACCCGCTGATCTTCCCCGACGAAACGCTGCTGGCGAAGTCCAAGGTGTTCATGGCCCTGGACGAAAAGCAGGAGAAGGAGTACGAGGGCAAGTTCCAGCAGGTCATCGGGGCGTGACGGGGATGACACGCGAGACACCCGCTGGCGATCTGCGCCTGGCCGACCTCACCAAGCGGTTCGGCATCTTCACCGCCGTCGACGACCTCAGCCTGACGATCCCGCAGGGCTCGTTCTTCGCGCTGCTCGGCGCGTCCGGATGCGGCAAGACCACCACCCTACGGATGATCGCCGGGCTGGAGGAGCCGACCAGCGGCCAGGTGCTGCTCGGCGACACCGACATCGCCCGGCTGCGGCCGTACAAGCGGCCGGTCAACACGGTCTTCCAGAGTTACGCGCTCTTTCCGCACCTCACCATCTTCGAGAACGTGGCCTTCGGGCTGCGGCGGCGCGGCATCCGTTCGGTCGACGACGAGGTCCGGCGGATGCTGTCGCTGGTGCAGCTCGACGGCTTCGGCCCGCGCCGTCCGGCGCAGCTCTCCGGTGGCCAGCAGCAGCGGGTCGCGCTGGCCCGCGCTCTGATCAACCAGCCGCAGGTGCTGCTGCTCGACGAGCCGCTGGGCGCGCTCGACCTCAAGCTGCGCCGGCAGATGCAGATCGAGCTGAAGCGCATCCAGACCGAGGTCGGTATCACCTTCGTGCACGTCACACACGACCAGGAGGAGGCCATGACCATGGCCGACACCGTCGCGGTGATGAACGCCGGCCGGATCGAGCAGCAGGGCGCCCCGGCCGACCTCTACGAGTTCCCGGCCACCGCGTTCGTGGCGAACTTCCTCGGCCAGTCCAACCTGCTCGCCGGCGAGGCCGCCGGCACGAGCGGCGGCGAGGTCGCGGTGACGGCGCACGGCGCGCGCTTCTCGGTGCCCGCCGGCCGGTCGCGCGCCGACCGGGGTCCGGTCCACCTGGGGGTACGCCCGGAGAAGCTGCACCTGGTCGGCTCCGCCGACCAGGTCCCCCAAGGACACCAACACCTCACCGGGGTGGTCACCGACGCCTCCTACGTGGGGGTCAGCACGCAGTACCTGCTGCGCACCGGTTGGGGCACCGAGCTGTCGGTCTTCGTGGCGAACAACGGCGCGGAGGCGCGGGTGCCGGTGGGCAGCGAGGCCGTGGCGTACTGGGATCCGCGCCACGCGTTCCTGCTGGCCCGAGACGCCGCCGACACCGACCGGACCACGCCGGTGCTCGACGAGCCGGTGGGCGCGTCGTCATGACCCTCCTGGCCCCCACCAAACCGGGGCAGCTGCCGCCGCCACCGGCCGCCCGGTCCGGGCGGTTCCGGCTCCTGCCGTACCTGTTGCTGCTGCCCGGCGCGGTCTGGCTGCTGGTGTTCTTCGGCGTGCCGCTGCTGCAACTCGCCGCGGCGAGCCTCTACGACCCCAGCGGCTCGCTCTCCACCGGGTACGCGATGACGTGGGCGTTCGGCAACTACCCGGACGTCGTGCAGGCGTACTGGCCGCAGCTGCTGCGCTCGTTCGGCTACGCCGGGCTGGCCCTGGTGCTGGCGCTGCTGCTCGGCTACCCGCTGGCGTACGCCATCGCGCAGAAGGCCGGCCGGTGGAAGAACCTGCTGCTGGTGTGCGTGGTCGCGCCGATGTTCACCAGCTTCCTGGTCCGCACGCTGGCCTGGAAGACGATCCTGTCGGACAACGGCGCGCTGGTCGGCCTGCTGCGTGACGTGCATCTGCTCGCGCCGGACGGCCGGCTGCTGGCCACGCCGTTCGCTGTGGTGCTCGGCCTGACGTACAACTTCCTGCCGTTTCTGGTGCTGCCGCTGTACGCGAGCCTGGAGCGGCTGGACCCCCGGCTGTTGGAGGCGGCGAGCGACCTGTACGCGAGCGGCGTCCAGGCGTTCCGCCGGGTGACCCTGCCGTTGTCCATGCCCGGCCTGGTCGCCGGCACGCTGCTGTTCTTCATCCCGGCCAGCGGCGACTACATCAACGCCGAACTGCTCGGCACCCCGAACGAATACATGATCGGCAACGTCATCGACTCGGCGTTCCTGGTCCGGCTGGACTACCCGCAGGGCGCCGCGCTGTCGTTCCTGCTGATGGCGGCGATCCTCGCGGTGGTCTTCGGCTACCTGCGCAGGGCCGGCACGGAGGAGGTGCTCTGATGCGGGTCTCCCGTTGGCTGGCCGATCGCTGGGTGATGATCGTGGCGCTGCTGGTGCTCGGCTACCTCGCGCTGCCGATCCTGGTGGTGGCCGGGCTGTCGTTCAACCGCCCGTCGAGCCGCCTGTCGTACGACTTCAACGAGTTCACCCTGGACAACTGGCGGCAGCCCTGCGCCACCTCCGACATGTGCGACGCGGTCGTCCGCAGCGTGCAGATCGGTTTCATCGCCACGGTGGTCGCCACAGTGCTCGGCACCCTGATGGCGTTCGCGCTGGTCCGGCACCGCTTCCGCGGCCGGTCCGGCATCAACGTGCTGATCTTCCTGCCGATGGCCACCCCGGAGCTGGTGATGGGCACGTCGCTGCTGGCCCTGTTCGTCTCGGCCGGGGTGCCGCAGGGATTCTGGACCATCGTCATCGCACACGTGATGTTCTGCGTGTCGTTCGTGGTGGTGACGGTCAAGGCGCGGCTCGCCGGAATGGACCGGCGGCTGGAGGAGGCCGCCATGGACCTCTACGCCAACGAGTGGCAGACCTTCCGGCAGATCACCCTGCCGCTGGTGCTGCCCGGCATCGTGTCCGCCGCGCTGCTGGCGTTCTCGTTGAGCTTCGACGACTTCATCATCACGAACTTCAACGCCGGCACGACAGTCACGTTCCCCATGTACGTCTGGGGCGCCGCCCAGCGGGGCATCCCGCCGCAGGTCAACGTCATCGGCACCGCGATGTTCGCCATCGCGCTGCTGCTGGTCGGGCTCAGCTCGCTGCGCGGGCGGCGTGCTCGCCGCGCCGCGCTGCTGGCCGGCCCGGTACCGCAAGCGCGTCGCTCGTCATGACCGCCCTGGATGCGGGCCGTCCGACCGGGCCGCCGTCATGACCCTCCCGCATACCGGCCGGGCGCTGGCCGACGCGGCGCCCGTGCCGTACTGGCTGGACCGCCCGGAGCGCCCCGACCCGCTGCCGCCGCTCACCGGCGCGCAGACCGCCGACCTGCTGGTGATCGGCGGCGGGTACGGCGGGCTCTGGGCCGCCCTGGAGGCCAAGCGGGCCGAGCCGGACCGTGACGTGCTGCTCGTCGACGCCGGGACCTGCGGGTGGGCCGCCTCCGGGCGCAACGGCGGGTTCTGTGCCGCCTCGCTCACCCACGGCCTGGCCAACGGCGTCGACCGGTTCCCCGGTGAGATCGGCGAGCTGGAACGCCTCGGCCGCGCCAACCTGGACGCGATCGCCGCCACCGTCGCCGAGTTCGACATCGACTGCGACTTCGAGCGCACCGGCGAACTGGCCGTCGCCGTCGAGCCGTACCAGCTCGACGGGTTGGCCGCCGACGCCGAGCTGGCCCGCCGGTACGGCCACCGGGTGCGGCTGCTCGACACCGACGAGGTGCGTGCCGAGGTGAACTCGCCGACGTACCTGGGTGGCATGGTCGACGCCGACCGGGTCGCCATGGTGGACCCGGCGGAGCTGGCGTGGGGTCTGCGCCGCGCCTGCGTCGACCTCGCCGTACGCGTGCACGAGCACACCCGGGTCACCGGGCTGCGCGCCGACGGCCCGGCCCTGCGCGCGGCGACCGCCGGCGGGCTGGACAACGCGCCCGGCTCGGTACGCGCCCGCCGG
This sequence comes from Micromonospora sp. NPDC005197, assembly GCF_040608295.1. Classification (NCBI taxonomy): domain Bacteria; kingdom Bacillati; phylum Actinomycetota; class Actinomycetes; order Micromonosporales; family Micromonosporaceae; genus Micromonospora; species Micromonospora sp. NPDC005197. The sequence goes on from NZ_JBEXHY010000002.1 coordinate 176,647, forward strand.
GTCGTGTTGGCCACCAACGCGTTTCCGCCGCTGCTGCGCCGGCTGCGCGCGTACGTGGTGCCCGTCTACGACCACGTGCTGATGACCGAGCCGCTCAGCCCGGCGCAGCGCGACGCGATCGGCTGGCGCAACCGCCAGGGCCTGGCCGACACCGGCAACCAGTTCCACTACTACCGGATCACCCGCGACGGGCGGATCCTCTTCGGCGGCTACGACGCCGTCTACCACTACGGCAACCGGGTCGCCCCGAAGCTGGAGCAGCGCCCGGCCACCTTCACCGCTCTCGCCAACCACTTCTTCACCACGTTCCCGCAGCTCGCCGACGTGCGCTTCAGCCACCGCTGGGGCGGCGTCATCGACACCTGCACCCGGTTCTGCCCGTTCTACGGGACCGCGTTCGGCGGTCGACTGGCGTACGCGGCCGGCTACACCGGCCTCGGCGTCGGCGCCACCCGCTTCTCGGCCCGGGTGCTGCTCGACCTGCTGGCCGGCGGGGACACCCCGCTGACCCGGCTCGATCTGGTCCGCCGCAAGCCCCTGCCGTTCCCGCCGGAACCCGTCCGCGCGGTCGGCATCAATCTCACCCGCCGGTCGATGGCCCGCGCCGATGCGCGTGAGGGCCGTCGCGACCTGTGGCTCCGTACTCTCGATCGTCTTGGTTTGGGGTTTGATTCCTGATGCGTGTCCTGCTCGTCGGCGCCGGTGGCGTCGGCTCCGCCGCCGTAGCCATCGCCGCCCGACGCTCCTTCTTCGAGACGATGGTGGTCGCCGACCATGACCCGGACCGCGCCGCCCGCGCGGTGGCCGGGCACGGCGACCGTTTCGTCGCCGCCCAGGTGGACGCCTCCTCGGCCGACGCGGTCACCGCGCTGTGCCGGGAGCACCGGATCACCCACGTGCTCAACGCCGTCGACCCGCGCTTCGTCATGCCCATCTTCGACGGTGCGTTCGCGGCCGGCGCGGACTACCTCGACATGGCGATGTCGCTGTCCCACCCGCACCCGTCCCGCCCCTACGCCGAGACCGGGGTGAAGCTCGGCGACGACCAGTTCGCCGTCGCCGACCGGTGGGCGGCGGCCGGCCGGCTCGCGCTCGGCGGCATCGGCATCGAGCCCGGCCTGTCCGACATCTTCGCCCGGTACGCCGCCGACGAGCTGTTCAGTGAGATCGACGAGATCGGCGTCCGGGACGGGGCGAACCTGACCGTCGACGGCTACGACTTCGCACCCTCGTTCTCCATCTGGACCACGATCGAGGAGTGTCTCAACCCGCCCGTGGTCTGGGAGGCCGACCGGGGCTGGTACACCACCGAGCCGTTCAGCGAGCCGGAGGTCTTCGACTTCCCGGAGGGAATCGGCCCGGTCGAGTGCGTCAACGTGGAGCACGAGGAGGTGCTGCTGATCCCGCGCTGGGTGAAGGCGAAGCGGGTCACCTTCAAGTACGGCCTCGGCGACGAGTTCATCGACGTGCTGAAGACGCTGCACAAGCTCGGCCTGGACTCGACGACGCCGGTCAGCGTGCGCGGCGTGCAGGTGTCCCCGCGCGACGTGGTCGCGGCCTGCCTGCCCGACCCGGCCACCCTCGGCGACCGGATGCGCGGCAAGACCTGCGCCGGCACCTGGGTGCGTGGCCTGGGCCCGGACGGGCAGCCCCGGGAGGTGTACCTCTACCACGTGGTCGACAACGAGTGGTCGATGCGCGAGTACGGCCACCAGGCGGTCGTCTGGCAGACCGCGGTCAACCCGGTCGTCGCGCTGGAACTGCTCGCCACCGGCGCGTGGTCCGGCGTCGGTGTGCTCGGCCCGGAGGCCCTGCCCCCGGTGCCCTTCCTCGACCTGCTGACCAGCTACGGCTCGCGCTGGGGGATGGAGGAGCGATGAGCCGCTACGGTGCCATGTACGGGCCGGACATCACCTTCCTCGGCGTGGACCGGTGCGCACTCGACGATCCATCGTCGTACGCGGACGCCGACATCGTCATCGTCGGCGCACCCTTTGACGGCGGCACCTCGCACCGGCCCGGCACCCGGTTCGGGCCGTCGGCGATTCGCCAGGCGTGCTACCTGGCCCACGACGGCTCCCGCCCGTCCCTCGCGCTGCGCGTCGACGCGCTGCGCGACCTCCGGGTGTACGACGCCGGCGACGTCGAGATGTTCTCCGGCGACATCGAACGGTCACTGGCCGCTCTGGAGGCGGCCGTCTACGCCGTGTCGTCCTCCGGCGCCATCCCGATCGTGCTCGGCGGGGACCACTCCATCGCGCTGCCGGACGCGACCGGGGTGGCCCGCCAGCACGGGCACGGTCGGGTGTCGCTCGTGCACTTCGACGCCCACGCGGACACCGGCGAGATCGAGTTCGGCTCGCTGCACGGGCACGGCCAGCCGATGCGTCGCCTCATCGAGTCCGGCGCGGTACGCGGCGACCGGTTCCTCCAGATCGGGCTGCGCGGCTACTGGCCCGGCCCGGACATCCTGTCCTGGATGGCCGAGCAGCGGATGCGGTCGTACGAGATGACCGAGCTGGTCGCCCGCGGGCTGGACACGTGCCTCACCGAGGCGTTCACGATCGCGGTCGACGAGTGCGAGGGGGTCTTCCTCTCCGTCGACGTGGACGTCGTCGATCCCGGGATGGCCCCCGGCACCGGCACCCCCGAACCGGGCGGCCTGACCTCCCGGCAACTGCTCGACGCGGTCCGCCGGGTCTGCTACGAGCTGCCGGTGGTCGGGGTGGACGTGGTCGAGGTCGCCCCGCCGTACGACCACGCCGACATCACCGCCTACCTGGGCAACCGCGTGGTCCTGGAGGCACTGTCGGCGATCGCCCGACGCCGGCGCGACGCCGCGGGCGGGTCACCGTGGAACCCCCACCAACCCCTCCTGGACGCCCGCTGACCAGCGCATTGACGGCAACTCGACACGTCGACGCCGGACCCGGACCTCCTCTGTGGAGCGGTCGTTATCGTGGCCAATAATTGGTGATTCGCGGATTTGCTGCCTGAATGCGCGGCACGATCAGCCGTGCCCGGTCCGGCCAAGTGGTTGCCTGACCTGTCGTCCCGTCGCCGGTCACGAGCGCGATGGTGGATATTGCACGCAGTGTTTGCGACGACACTCATCGACGTGACGATGCAACCACCGCCGAATCCTGGCCCGCCGCACGTGCCGCCGTTCGGCCCTGGGCCCCGCCTGCCCGCCGCCCAGAGCTGGTTCCGCCGGGCCAGTCCCGCCAGCCGCGTCGCCGTCATCCTCGGCTCGGTGGCCCTGTCGTTCCTGCTGCTCTGCTGCGCCGGCACCGCGATTGTCAGCGCCCTGGCCGGCGAACCGGAGCCCACCCGCACCGGCACCGCGGCCGAGCAACCGCAGCAGCCCATCGTGGCGGCACCCGCCGAGCCGACCGAGGAGGCCCCCGCGCAGGAGGTGTCGCCGGTCGCCGCACCCTCCACCGCGTCGGTCTCGCCGAGCCCGTCCAGCGCCGCGCCGGTGGTGCAGGTGACGACCGTGACGGAGCGGGCCACGATCCGGTACGCCGAGCGGACCGTGAAGGACTCCTCCCTGGCCGAGGGCAAGCGGGTCGTCCGAACCAAGGGCGTCAACGGTACGAAGACACTGACGTACGAGGTGACCACCACGGACGGGGTGCGGACGGCCCGGAAGCTGGTGAAATCCGTTGTGACGAAGCAGCCGTTGACCCAGGTCGTCGCCGTCGGCACCAAGAAGGCCGCGCAGGCGAAGTGCGACCCGAACTACAGCCCCTGCGTCCCGATCGCCAGCGACGTCGACTGCCTGCCAGGCAGCGGCAACGGCCCCGCCTACGTTCGCGGCCCGGTCAAGGTCATCGGCACCGACATCTACGACCTCGACCGCGACAACGACGGCTACGGCTGCGACTAACCGCGCCGCGTCGGCCCTGCCCCGCGTGCCCTGAACCGAGTCGATCATGGAGTTGTGGTGCCCGGTAGACGATGGTTCAGGAGTTCTGTCCGGCACCACAACTCCTTGATCGACGCTGTGGTGGAGGTCGATGCGCATAGCACGGGTGGGCTTTGTTTGGGGGTTGTGCACAGGGCGCTCGGGTATCCACAGATTCCTGGGTCGGGGCGGAATGCCTGGGGCGGGGCGCGGCAGTCTCTGCCGCATGGCACAGGATCAGTATCGATACGCGGAGTTACTCGCCGCCGGCCTCAGTCGGGAGCAGGTGCGCAGGCTGGTTGGGCTGTCCCGCCTGCACCGGTTGACGCGGAGCGTCTACACGCCCTCGGCCGACCCAGCCGCGCGACTGCCGGCGATCTTTCGGCGGTTGCCTGAGACTGCCGTCGTCGGCTTCCATACCGGTGCACAGTTGCACGGCTTCGGCGACGTCCGCAGTTTCGACGTGCACATCATTGTGCCGGCCGGCGAGAACGTCCCGCAGATGCGGGGAGTCGTCGCCCACGAGGCGGTGCTGCCGGTACGCGATACGGTGCTGCTGGGCGGAGTGCCCTGTGCCCCGGCCGCCCGTTGCGCGGTCGACCTAGCCCGGTCACTGCGCCGAATGGACGCGATGCCGCTGCTGGACCTGTGCCTTCGCGTGGGTGCCTGCCGATCCGAGGAACTCAGGGCGGAGGTCGCTCGGCACAAACGCCTCCGTGGCGTCTGCCAGGCGCGTGAACTCGTGCCACGCGCCGACCCGCGGGCGGAGTGCCGGCAGGAGAGTCAGCTTCGCCTGGTGTTGATAGATGGCGGCCTGCCACCGCCGGAGCCACAGGTCTGGGTCCCGGACGGTCATGGAGTGCCGCTCTACCGCCTCGACCTCGGTTACCGGCGCCGCAAGGTCGGCGTCGAGTATGACGGATCGTGCCATTTGGACCGCGACCGTCTCCGGCATGATCGATCCCGATCGAACTGGCTAGCCGCAAACGGCTGGAAAATCCGCCACTTCACGGACCTGGACCTCTACCGCCGCCCCAACCACATCATCAAAACCCTGATCCCCCTCCTCCACCCCTAACCCCCTCCCCGCCCCACGCTCCCCAGGGCCGATCATGGAGTTGTGGTGGCTGACGAAAGGTGTAAAGCATCCCTTGCTGCCCACCACAACTCCATGATCGACGGGGCGGGGGCGGCCCACACGCAGCGGTCGCGGGTGACCTAGGCGGCGAGGCGGGAGCGGATGAGGAAGCGGAGACCGTCGGGGGCCTCCAGGGAGAAGCCGCTGCCCCGGCCCGGGACCACGTCGACGGTGAGCCTCGTGTGTTTCCACAACTCCCACTGGGCCGACGACATCCAGAACTCGACCGGCTCCGGCACACCGTCCACGGCGAGCGAGGCGAGCAGGACATCGGACGATCCGGTGCGGAACTCGCCTGCCGGGTAGCACATCGGGGCACTGCCGTCGCAGCAGCCGCCGGACTGGTGGAACATCAGCGGCCCGTGCCGCTCCCGCAGCGACCGGATCAGATCGGCCGCCGCGGGGGTCACGGAGACGATGGACATCAGAAGAAGCCGAGCTTCTGGGTCGAGTAGCTGACCAGCAGGTTCTTGGTCTGCTGGTAGTGCTCCAGCATCATCTTGTGGTTCTCCCGGCCGATGCCGGACTGCTTGTACCCGCCGAACGCGGCGTGCGCCGGGTACGCGTGGTAGCAGTTGGTCCACACCCGCCCGGCCTGGATCGCCCGCCCCGCCCGGTACGCGGTGTTCATGTCCCGGGTCCAGACGCCCGCGCCCAGCCCGTACAGGGTGTCGTTCGCGGTCTTCACGGCGTCGTCGAGGTCGGCGAAGGAGGTCACCGAAACCACCGGTCCGAAGATCTCCTCCTGAAAGACCCGCATCGAGTTGTCGCCCTCGAAGATCGTCGGCTGGACGTAGTACCCGCCCGACAACTCGCCGCCCAACTCCGCCCGGGATCCACCGGTGAGCACCTTCGCACCCTCCTGGCGGCCGATGTCCAGGTAGGACAGGATTTTCTCCAGCTGGTCGTTGGAGGCCTGCGCGCCGACCATCGTGTCGGTGTCCAGCGGGTGGCCCTGCACGATCCGGCCGGTCCGCTCCACCGCCGCGGCGAGGAAGTCCGAGTAGTGGCCCTGCTGGATCAGCGCCCGCGACGGGCAGGTGCAGACCTCGCCCTGGTTGAGGGCGAACATGGTGAAGCCCTCGAGCGCCTTGTCGAAGAAGTCATCACGGGACGCGCTGACGTCGTCGAAGAAGATGTTCGGGCTCTTGCCGCCCAGCTCCAGGGTGACCGGCTTGATGTTCTCACTGGCGTACTGCATGATCAGCCGCCCGGTGGTGGTCTCACCGGTGAACGCCACCTTGGCGACCCGTGGCGAGGACGCCAGCGGCTTGCCGGCCTCCACGCCGAAGCCGTTGACGATGTTGAGCACGCCCGGCGGCAGCAGGTCCGCCACCAGCGACAGCCAGTAGTGGATCGAGGCCGGGGTCTGCTCGGCCGGCTTGAGCACCACGGCGTTGCCGGCGGCCAGCGCGGGCGCCAGCTTCCAGGTGGCCATCAGGATCGGGAAGTTCCACGGGATGATCTGCCCGACCACGCCGAGCGGCTCGTGGAAGTGGTACGCGACGGTGTCGTCGTCGATCTCGCCCAGCGAGCCCTCCTGCGCCCGGATCGCCCCGGCGAAGTAGCGGAAGTGATCGATGGCCAGCGGAATGTCGGCAGCCAGCGTTTCGCGGATCGGCTTGCCGTTCTCCCAGGTCTCGGCGATGGCCAGCGACTCCAGGTTGTCCTGCATCCGGTCCGCGATGCGGTTGAGGATCAGCGCCCGCTCGGCCACCGAGGTGCGCCCCCAGGCGTCGGCGGCGCCGTGCGCGGCGTCCAGGGCCTTCTCCACGTCCGCGGCGGTGCCCCGGGCCACCTCGGTGAAGGTCTGCCCGGTGACCGGGGTCGGGTTCTCGAAGTAGCCACCGCCGTGCGGCTTGACGTACTCGCCGCCGATGAAGTGGTCGTAACGGGACTGCCAGTGGGTGGGCGCGTCGTAGCGCGTCATGGTTACCTCCGCCGTCGTGGTGCGGTGTCGGCGGCGAGGCTAGTTTCGGGGACGTTGCAGCAACGTTGCGCGTGGTAGGTCGTACTCCGTGGCGAGCTGGTGGATGCGGGCGAGCGCGAGCGGCCGGCGGGCCGCGCCCACCGGTAACGCCCGCGCCAGGGCCTGCCACGCGGTCAGGTCGTCGGCGCCGGCGGGCGTCGCGGTCCACGCCGCGAGCAGCGCCGGGTCCGCGGCGGCCAGCACGGCCGCGCGGAGCTGGCCGTCGATGAGCCGGCGCAGTCGCGTGACTCCCGGCGCGTCCGAGCCGGGCAGCAACGGCCCGGAGTACGCGTCGAGCGCGCCTGCCGGATCGCCCTGGTCCAACCGATCGGCGACCGTGGTGAAGTCGGCGCGGACGGTGCCGTGCAGCCGGTACGGCCGGGAGTTGAGCAGCTCGGGACCGAGCACCCGGCGCAACCGGGACAGCTCCGCGCGCAGGGTGACCGGCAGGAGCCGGTCGTCTCCGTACACGTCGAGGCCGAGCTGTTCGCCGGTGCGCCCCTCGGGATGGTGCAGCAGCAGCACCAGCAGCTCGCTGTGCCGGCGGCCCAGCCGGATGCGCCGCCCGTCGACCCGCAGTTCCGCCTCGTCGCGGCCGAGCGCGGTCACGGTGACGACGCCGGGCTCCACCGGTCGGTCGGTGGCGAGCTGCGCCTCGGCGGCCCGGGCGGTGGCGCGGACCAGCGCCAGGCTGTGCGGGTTGGCCAGGTGGTCGCCGCCGGTGATGTCGACCGCGCCGAGCAGTCGCCCGGTGGCCGGGTCGTGGATCGGCGCCGCCGCGCAGGTCCAGCGCTGCACCGGCCGGATGAAGTGCTCGGTGGCGAAGATCTGCACGCTGTGGTCGACGGCCAGTGCGGTGCCGGGGGCGTTGGTGCCGGCGTGCCTCTCGTCCCACAGGGCGCCGGGCACGAAGTTCATCCGCTCGGCGTGCCGGCGCACCCCCGGGTGGCCCTCCACCCAGAGCAGCCGCCCGTACGCGTCGCAGACCGCCATCAGGTGCGCGCCGTCCTGGGCGATGCCGCCGAGCAGGTCCCGGAAGAGCGGCAGCACCCGGGCCAGCGGGTGCGCGGCCCGGTAGCTCGCCAGCGCGTCGTCGGTCAGGTCGACCGGCGGAGTTGCCTCCGGGTCGAGTCGGGCGGACCGTTCCCACGACCGGCGTACCACCTCCCGCACCCGGCGCGGCGCGGCGCCGGCGGCGAGGAACGCCTCGTGGGCCGCGCCGACCTGCGCGATCCGCTCGGCCGGATCGACGCCGAATTCCAGGGCGAGCCACGGGTCAGCCATGGGGCGACCTCCTCGGTCCCCATCGTGACGCAGCTCACCCTCGATCGCCAACCACACCAGGTGCGGACCCGTCGAACTGGCCGCCACGACGATCGGTGCCCGTGTCGGCTGAACGGTAGGTCCCTCCCGTCCGTACCACGCGGTGAAGAACACACCGAGGACGGGAGTGACGGCGATGAGGGTGCAGCGCAAGCACGTGCTGGCGGCGACCGTGGCGGTGCTCGCCGCGGCGGGAGTGGCGGTGGGGACCGGGTTCGGGTTCGCCGACACCGCACCCGCGCAGCAGTCCGTCTGCTCGGGCTCGGTCACCTTCTCGGCCGAGGGCGGGGCCCCGGCGGCGACCAGTGACCGGTTCCCGGTGGGCACGCGGCTGCGGGTGACCAATCTGGACAACAACCGGGCGGCCACGGTGACGGTGACCGGCCCGTCGGGCAGTTGTGTGCTGCTCAACGCCGCCGCGATGGAGCTGGTGCGGGAGCCGGGCAAGAACGTGATCCGCCGCAACGTGGTGCAACGGCTCGACGGCGAGGCCGTTCCGCCCGCCGCGCCGCCGGCCGCCGGCACGGTCCGACCCGGCGCAGCGTCTCCCGGAGCGCCCGGCCCGGCGCCCCGCTCGGCCTGCTCGGGGGCGATCACCTTCTTCGCCGAGAATGCCGCGCCGGCGGCGACCAGCGGGCAGTTTCCGGTGGGCACCCGGCTGCGGGTGACCAACCTGGACAACAACAAGGCCACCACGGTCACGGTGACCGGCCCGTCGGGCAGCTGCGTGCTGCTCAACACCGCCGCGATGGACCAGATCCGCGAGCCGGGCAAGAATCTGGTCCGCCGCAACACCGTCGAGGTGCTTCGCTGACCCTGCCGTGCGGAAGGGCCCCTTCTCGGGAAGGGGCCCTTCCCTCGGTCAGCCGAACGCGGCGTCGAGGATGTCGGCGCCTCTGGTCAGGTGCTCGTCGGAGATCACCAGCGGGGGCAGGAAGCGCAGCACGTTGCCGTACGTGCCGCAGGTCAGGGTGAGCAGGCCGGCGGCGTGGCACGCGGCCGAGATGGCCGCCGTGGCGGTCGGGTCGGGGACGAGGGTGCCGGGCTGCACCAGCTCCACGGCGAGCATCGCGCCGCGCCCGCGTACCTCGGCGATGCGGGGGTCCCGCTCGGCGATGGCGCGGAGCCGGGGGGCCAGCACGGACTCGATCCGACGGGCCGCGCCCGCCAGGTCCAGCTCGTGCATGGTCTCGATGGTGGCCAGCGCGGCGGCGCAGGCGATCGGGTTGCCGCCGTACGTGCCGCCGAGCCCGCCGACGTGCACCGCGTCCATCAGCTCGGCCCGACCGGTCACCGCCGCGAGGGGCAGGCCACCCGCGATGCTCTTGGCCAGGGTGACCAGGTCCGGTTCGACGCCCTCGTGCTGGCAGGCGAACCAGTCGCCGGTACGGCAGAAGCCGGTCTGGATCTCGTCGGCGACGAACACCACGCCAGCCGCTGTCGCCCAGGCGCGCAGCGCCGGCAGGAAACCGGGCGCGGGCACCACGAAGCCGCCCTCGCCCTGGATCGGCTCGATGAGCAGCGCGGCGACGTTCTCGGCGCCGACCTGCTTCTCGACCATCTCGATGGCCCGCGCGGCCGCCTCGGCGCCGGAGAGGCCGCCGTCGCGCAGCGGGTACGACATCGGCACCCGGTAGATCTCCCCGGCGAACGGCCCGAACCGGTGCTTGTACGGCATGTTCTTCGCGGTCAACGCCATGGTCAGGTTGGTCCGGCCGTGGTACGCGTGGTCGAACACCACCACCGCCGGTCGCCCGGTGGCGTGCCGGGCGATCTTGACGGCGTTCTCCACCGCCTCGGCCCCGGAGTTGAACAGGGCCGAGCGCTTCTCGAACCCGCCCGGCGTCAGCGCGTTGAGCTGCTCGCACACCGCCACGTACGACTCGTACGGCGCGACCATGAAGCAGGTGTGGGTGAACCGTTCCACCTGTGCGCGGACCGCCTCGACCACCCTCGGCGCGGAGTTGCCGACGCTGGTGACGGCGATGCCGGCGGCGAAGTCGATCCACTCCCGCCCGTCGACGTCGGTGAGCGTGCCACCCGACGCGGAGTCCACGTAGGACGAAATGACACTGCCCACGCCCCGGGCGACGGCACCACCGCGCCGCTTGTGCAGTTCTTCGGAGGATGTCATCGCCTCAGCCCTCGATGTTGTGCATGACGTGCTTGATCCGGGTGTAGTCCTCCAGGCTGTAGACCGAGAGGTCCTTGCCGTGCCCGGAGTGCTTGAAGCCGCCGTGCGGCATCTCGGAGACGAACGGGATGTGCGTGTTCACCCAGACGCAGCCGAAGTCCAGCCGCCGGGTCATCCGCATCGCCCGGCCGTGGTCCCGCGTCCAGACCGAGGCCGACAGGCCGTAGTCGACGCCGTTGGCCCAGCGCACCGCCTCGTCCTCGTCGGAGAAGCGCTGCACGGTGATGACCGGCCCGAACACCTCGTCCTGGATGATCTCGTCGGACTGGCGCAGCCCGGACACCACCGTCGGCGCGTAGAAGTAGCCGCGCTCACCCTGCCGGGAGCCGCCGGTCTGGATCGCCGCGTGGTCGGGCAGCCGGTCCACGAAGCCGCTGACCCGGGCGAGCTGGTTGGCGTTGTTCAGCGGGCCGTAGAGCACGTCCGCGTCGTCCGGTGCGCCGGTCTTCGTGTTGCGGGCCTGCTCGGCCAGGGCCGCCACGAAGTCGTCGTAAATGCCCGGCCCGGCCAGCACGCGGGTCGCCGCCGTGCAGTCCTGACCGGCGTTGAAGTAGCCGCCCAGCGCGATGGCCTCGGCCGCCGCCGCCACGTCCGCGTCGTCGAAGATCACCACCGGGGCCTTGCCGCCCAGCTCCAGGTGGGTCCGCTTCAGGTCGGGGGCCGCCGCGGCGGCCACCTCCATGCCCGCGCGCGTCGAGCCGGTGATCGACACGAGCTGGGGGGTCGGGTGCGACACGAGGGTACGACCGGTGTCCCGGTCGCCGCAGACCACGTTGAACACCCCCGGCGGGAAGAACTCGGCGGCGATCTCGGCGAGCAGCAGCGTCGACACCGGCGTGGTGTCCGACGGCTTCAGCACCACCGTGTTGCCGGCGGCGAGGGCCGGGGCGATCTTCCACACCGCCATCATCAGCGGGTAGTTCCACGGGGTCACCTGGGCGCAGACACCGATCGGCTCGCGCCGCACGTACGAGGTGTGCCCCGCCAGGTACTCGCCGGCGGACCGCCCCTCCAGCAGGCGGGCTGCCCCGGCGAAGAACCGGAACTGGTCTACCGCCGGCGGCAGCTCCTCCTCGGCGGTGAGCTGGCGCGGCTTGCCGGTGTTGCGGACCTCGGCGTCCACCAGTTCGGCCGCGCGGGCCTCCACGGCGTCGGCGAGCCTGAGCATCGCTCTCTGCCGCTCGGCCGGGGTGACCTCCCGCCAGCTCTCGAACGCGGTGGCGGCGGCGGTCATCGCCGCGTCGACGTCGGCGGCCCCGGAGACCGGCGCCTGGGCGAACACCTCGCCGGTGCAGGGGTCGACCAGATCGGCGTACCCGCCGTCGGCCGGTTCGACGTAGGAGCCGTTGACGAAGTTGCGCAGCTGCTGCTGGTCACTCATGACGGGATCACTCCGAGGGGGGCCGGGGATGCGGTGTGCGGAGGTTATCGCAATCTTCCTGCCATCTTCGCTACTGAATTCGCGGCAGACAAGGGATACGGCGACTGTTTCCGTCGGCGGTTGTCTCGTCTACGCTGCACGGCGTGGAGCCCGCAGACTTCTTCGTCGCCTCCCGTCCCGCCTCCGGTGAGGGCGAGCTGACCGTTCACCATCCGTACGACGGCCGCACGGTGGGGCGTACCACCTTTGCCACCCGCGACCAGGTCGACGCCGCCGTCGCGGCGGCGGCCGGTGTGGCCGCGCAGGCCGCGGCCCTGCCCGCGCACGCCCGGGCGGCGGCCCTGGACCACGTGTCGCGGCGGCTCGCGGAGCGCGCCGACGAGGTCGCGACGCTGATCACCGCCGAGAACGGCAAGCCGGTGAAGTGGGCGCGCGCCGAGGTCGGGCGGGCGGTGTCCACCTTCCGGTGGGCCGCCGAGGAGGCCCGGCGCTTCTCCGGTGAGCTGCAACGCCTCGACACCGACCCGGCCGCCAGCGGGCGGATCGCCCTGGTCCGGCGGGTGCCGAGAGGGCCGGTGCTCGGCATCGCGCCGTTCAACTTCCCGCTCAACCTGGTCGCGCACAAGGTCGCGCCGGCCATCGCGGTCGGTGCGCCGATCATCGTCAAGCCGGCCCCGGCCACGCCGCTGTCCGCGCTGCTGCTCGGCGAGCTGCTGGCCGAGACCGACCTCCCCGCCGGCATGTTCTCGGTGCTGCCGCTGCCCAACGACCGCGCCGCCGAACTGGTCGCCGACCCCCGGCTGCCGGTCGTGTCGTTCACCGGGTCGGGGCCGGTCGGCGCGGCCATCCGCCGGCAGGTCCCGGAGAAGCACGTGACGCTGGAGCTGGGCGGCAACGCGGCAGCGGTGATCTGCGCGGACTGGACGTCCGACGAGGACCTGGACTTCGCCGCGCAGCGCATCGCCACCTTCGCCAACTACCAGGCTGGCCAGTCGTGCATCGCCGTGCAACGCGTGTACGTGCACCACGCGCTGCATGCCGACTTCCTGCCCCGGCTGGTCGCGGCGGTCCGCGCCCTGCGCACCGGAGATCCCGCCTCGGAGCTGACCGACGTCGGGCCGATGGTGTCCGAGGAGGCGGCCCGCCGGGTCGAGACGTGGGTGGCCGAGGCTGTCGCGGCCGGCGCCACCGTCGAGGTGGGCGGCGTGCGAAACGGTGCGACGTACCCCCCGACCGTGCTCACCGGTGTGCCCGCCGATGCCAAGGTCGTCGCCGAGGAGGTGTTCGGGCCGGTGCTGGTGGTCACCCCGGTCGCCGACGACCAGGCCGCGTTCGCCGCCGTCAACGACTCGGCGTACGGGTTGCAGGCCGGCGTGTTCACCCGGCGCCTGGACGTGGCCTTCTCCGCCGCGCGGGTCCTGGAGGTGGGCGGCGTGATCGTCGGCGACGTGCCGTCGTACCGGGCCGACCAGATGCCGTACGGCGGGGTGAAGGGCAGTGGCGTCGGTCGGGAGGGGCTACGCAGCGCGATGGACGACTACACCGAGGTGCGGGTCATGGTGCTGACCGGGCTGGCGCTCTAGCTCGGGTCCGCCGGCCAGGTGCCGTCGTCGCCGACCCGGGCGGGGGCGCGGCCGAGCAGCAACGTGGTGAGCGCGGCGTCGATGGTGTCGCCGAGGAACCACTCGCCGCCCTGGTCGAGGGCGAAGACCCGGCCGCGCTCGTCGACGGCGAGGATGCTGTCCTGCTGCTCGGTGCCGATCGGAAAGAGCCGCACGCCGAGCACCGCGCCGAAGTCCGCGAGGGTGTCGGCGGTGTGCGCGATGGTGTGCGGGCGGATGTCGAAGCGCGAGATCCACACCTGCGCGCCCGGGCCCCGCCGCGCGCCGACCAGGCTGGGGAACGCGGTCAGCGCCTCCACGGCGGCGGGAAAGACCTCGTGCTGGTGGACGGCCCCCGGCACGGCGGTGACGTCCCGCACGCCGGCCGCGGCCATGATCTGGTCACCGATGTGCGGTCGCCAGCCCGCCGCCACCAGCGCGTTGGCCACCTCGGGCGGAAAGCGGCCCGGGTCCGGGTCCGGCTCCGCCGGTGCGAGCCACGTCTCGGTGTAGGCCCGCGCCGACTCTGGCAGAACATTGGCGCTCACCAGGAAAGAGATGCACGAGTCGCAGGGTCGCTCCGCGGCGCCACCGGCCGGGTCACCCGGCTCGCGGATCCGGAAGATCTCGAAGCGCGCCGCCTCCAGCAGGGCTGCCGCCTCGGCCCGCCCCATCGGCTCGATGCCCTCGGCGGCCCGGCGGTGGTCGTACTCGTGCAGCACGTCGGAGACCACGATCAGCTCGGCGTGACACTCGGCGCCGCGGACCAGCTCGCCCGGAGGCCGCTCGTCCAGGTAGCTGCGGACGAGTGGGTGGTGGTTCAGCGCGACGGCGCCCTTCGTGCCCTGGGCCGTCCAGATCCGACCGTCGAGGGTCAGGTGTGCCACCGTGTTCGGCATCGGCGCGCGACGGATCTCCCGGATCAGCAGACTCGACGCGTCGACGGTGCGGGGGGCCGTCGGCCCGCTGGGCTGACTGCGTCGGTACAGGTCCGCCACCACCTCGGTGGGCACGCGGGGCCAGGTGGTGACCTTTCCGGTCCGCCTGTCGATGACGGTCGTCGGCAGATCGCCGGGGATCGCCCGCACCTCGCTCGACACGATCGAGGTGACGACGAAGCCGAGGTCGAACTCGTCGACCACCGGGGTGCACTCGTGGCCGAGGCGCTGCGAATCCCGGCGCGCCCACGCGGACGCGAGCTGCTCGGCCTGCTGACGGTCGATCACACATCGAAACTACCGGACTACACGAATCGATGGCGGCCGGTATGGTCTTCCCTACCGACGGTGACGGGAGGAGCGGCGGTGAGCGAACGCGTGGACCGGAACGCCAATCGCGAGCTACGGGCCCGATTCGACGACGTGTACGGCCAGTATCAGCAGCTCAGGTCCGGTTTGGAAACTCTGCAGGCGCGGCTCGCCCAACTGCGGGTGACCCGGCGCTCGCCGGACGGCCACGTCACGGCGACCGTCGGCGCGCAGGGTCAGTTGGTCGAGGTCGTACTGGCCCCGGCGATCTACCGGGACCGCGACGCGGAGGCGCTGAGCCGGAAAGTCACCGAAACGGTCCACGCCGCCGTGGCCGCCGCCACCCAGGCCACCCAGGCCTTGGTCGCCGAGACCATGCCGGCCGGCGCCGGCTCGGCGGAGTTCCTGCGTACCGGCGATTTCGGCGCGTTGCTCGGCCGCGCCGACGCCGTGCTCGGCCGTGGCGAGGCGCCGGCATGACCGACGGCCAGCTCTGGCTCGACGCGTCCCGCGCCCGGCGCGGTGGCGCCGACCTGGCCCTGTCCGGCGAGGCGGTGACGGCCAGCCGGGCAGCGGAGGGCGGCGAGATCGAGGCCGCCAGCGGCGCCCGCCCGTGGGGGCGCGACGACATCGGCGCCGCGTTCGAGCGCAGCTACCGCGGCATCGAGCAGACCGTGCTGCGCGCCTGGGCTGGCGTCGGGCAGCGGCTCACCGAGCTGGGCGCCGACGTGGTCAGCGCCGTCGACGCGAGCGTGCAGACCGACCAGAGCAGCGCCGCCCGGCTCGACCGGGCCGCCGACCAGCGCTGACGGCGGGTCGATCCGGATGAGCGTGCTGCCCAGCCCGATCCCGCACCCGCTCGACTACGCGCCCTGGGACGTTCCCGGCTGGATCTACGAGGCCCTCGACTGGGCGGTCGGCGTGCAGTGGCCCGAGGGGAACGAACGGGCCGTCTGGGACGTCGCCGACCGGTGGTACGCGGTCGCCGGCGTCCTCGCCGGTCCGCACGCCGACGCCGCAGCGGCCGCCACCGAGGTACGCAGCGGATACGGCGGTGTCGGAGCCGTCGACGCCGCGTTCGAGGCGGCCTGGCGTGGGATCGCCGAGGGTGCTGACGCGCCCCTGCCGGTGCTCCTCGCGGTCACCGCCGATCTGGGTCGCCTGGTCGAGGAGTGCGGCTGCGACATCGAGGGCGCCAAGCTCGAAGTCTGGATCGAGCTGGGCATCCTCGTCATCGAGCTGCTCTCGGTGGCGGTCGCGGCGGTGCTCACCGCGGGTGCCGCATCCCCGGCGGCCGGCGCGGCCATCACCGCCACCCGGCTGCTGATCCAGCAGATCTTCAAGCGTCTGATGGGCCAACTGGCGAGCAAGGCGCTGCGGCGGGGGCTCAAGGAGGCCGGCGAGCGCGCCGCCAAGGAGGTCGCCAAGGGTGGCGTGCGCGGCCTCGCCAAGCGAGCCACCCGGGAGGGGCTGGAGGAGGCGGCCGAGGAGTCCGGGATCAGCCTGGCCACCCAGGCGTACCAGAACTCCACGGGCCGGGCGCACGGCGTGGACCTGACCGACCTGGGCGCGTCGGCGGTCGGCGGGCTCGCCGGGGGAGCGGTCGCGCCACTGGCCGGCCTGGGCCGTCACGCGACCGGCCGCGCGGCGCGCCTCGGCGAGCACCTGGGTCGGGAGATGACCGGCGAGATGTTCGCCGAGAGCGCCGCCAGCATCGCCACCGGGCAGGGCCTGACCTCGGTGGAGGACGCGGTACGCGCCGCCGCGTCCGGGGCCACCGGGTCGGCGACCGGG
The DNA here is from genome assembly GCF_040608295.1 of Micromonospora sp. NPDC005197. Lineage (NCBI taxonomy): Bacteria > Bacillati > Actinomycetota > Actinomycetes > Micromonosporales > Micromonosporaceae > Micromonospora > Micromonospora sp. NPDC005197. Next base: position 193,201 of record NZ_JBEXHY010000002.1, read on the forward strand.
CAGACCGACCACGCCCTGCAGGCCCGGCTGCACGCGCAGGCCAACGCCCTCGCCGGAGCGTCCTTCACCGGCCCGTCCCTTCCGATCCCCACCGCGCCTCCGCTGGATGCCTCGCCCCCGGAAGCCGCGTCTTTCTCGCCGGCGTCTTCTGCTCCGGGGCCGCTGTCTGGGGCTGCGTCCTCCCCGGGGTCTTCGGTGGCGGATGTCGCCCAGCAGGCGGGGGCGGACGTTGTCGGCTCGCCGGTGCCGGCGGCACCCGACGCGACGTCGTCGGGCGTTGGGCACGGCACGAGTCCGGCGCTCTCCGCTGTCGCGGCGGATCCCACGCTCTCGGCCGTCGCGGCCCCGGGGCTTCCTGCTGTCGCGGCGGATCCCCTGCTCTCGGCCGTCGCGGCCCCCGTGGCCGGCGCCGTTGACCCGAACGGCGGGCCGGTGGCGGGGGCTGGGCCGGCGGTCGGCGCGTCGCCGGGGATCGCCTCGGGTGCGGTCGCCCCGGGCACCAACGGCACGGTTGCCGTGCCCCCGTCGACCGGCCCGTCGCCGGCTTCCGTGCCCCCGTCGACCCTGCCGTCGGCCTCCGTGCCTCCGTCGACCCCGCCGTCGTCGGCTTCGGTGCCGCTGTCGACCGGCCCGTTAGCGGGGGGCCTTTCCCCGTCGGCGGCGGCGAGCACCGTGGGGCTGGCGACGCCGGTCGCGTCCGCCGGTCCCGCGTCGACCGTCGCCCCCGGAACGGCGTTTCCGTTCACGTCCACCGGCCCGGTGGCCGGTACGACGCCCGATGCCGCCGGCAGGCCCGGCGGTGGCGCGGTCACCGGTGCGGCGGTGGGCCGGCACGCCGTACCCACGCGGTTCTCGACGCGGGAGGCGCCCGCGCCGGCCCGCGTACCCCGGCAACGGGCTCGCGGCCGGGCCTCGGTTCCCGTCGACGTGCTCGCGTTCGGCGACCCGTCGGTGTCCGTGACCGAGAGCGACGGGTACGCCGCCCGGTGGGTGGCCGAGGCGGAGGCCGCCGAGCGGCGGCGCTACCAGGGCCACTACGAGTCGCAGCGGACCGGGTTCGAGAACAATCGCCGGCAGGCGGAGGCCGCCCGCCTGCGGACCCGCGCCGCGGAGCACGACCGCAGGGCTGTCGAGTACGCGAACTACGCCCGACAGTTGCACCAGGCGGGGCACCGGCAGTGGGCCGACGGCTGGCAGCGGGCGGCGAACGACGAGACACGCGCGTACGCCCAATGGCGTGACCTGGCCGACGACGTGCTGGCGGGCATCAGAGCACCCGCGGTCGTGGACCTCGCCGACGGCGCTTTCGCGCACGCCAACAGCGACGTGGGCGCGCTCGCGCTCGGCGCGGTGGAGACCGCCGGCCCGTCCCGGCTCACCGGCGACGACGTACCCCCGTCGATCGACGACTCCCGGCCGTACGGGCAGCCGGGCGGGCTCCGGCCGCCGCTCGCCCTGCACCAGGTCGACGTCGAACGGCAGATGCCCCGTGACCTCGACGGCGCTGTCCTGCGTACCGCCGACCCCCGCCGGGGCGGCTGGTTCGGCCTCCTGAACGACGGCGGCCCCCAGGCCGACGCCACCCGGGGCATCAACTGCCTGGACTGCACCCTGTCGCTGTTCGAGACCTGGGTACACGGGCGGCCGCGGGTGTCCGCGCCGCGCACCTTCGACGGCTACCTGGACGGCGACACCCGACGCCCGATCCGCGGTGAGGCGGGTGGCCCGGGCCGGGTGGAAGACGTGACCGGCGGCCGTTTCCAGCGCGTCCTCGCACCGCCATCCGACCAACGGGCTCACCCGGCGCAGGCGCGGCAGGCCGCCGACCGGGGGTACGCCAACCTGCACGACCAACTGCTGCTGGGCGGCCACGGCAGCTACGCGTTCCTGATCACCGAGTGGGCGGGCGGCGGCTCGCACGCCTGGGTGGCGCTCAACCAGAACGGCACGGTCCTCTACGTCGACCCGCAGACCGGCCTCGTCCGGGACCGGCCGCTCTACCCCGACGTGGTCGGCATCGACGCACTCGTGCTGGGCGGGGACGGCCGGCCGATGCCACTCGGCGGGCTGCCCCGAGGCCGGTTCAGTGAACGTCCCGACCTGCCGACCCACCCACCGGCGTACGACGACGGCGGCCATGGCGACCCGTACATCAACCGGATGTACCTGCTGCTCGACGGGCCGGGCTCGGTGGCGGGTGCCCCGAGTGGGTCGCCCGGTCCGGCTGCGGACAGGCCGACGGCGGGCCGCGACCCGGCTGAGGTGCTCGCGCTGGCCGACAGTCTGGACGAGGTCTTCTCGGCCGGGGTGAGCCCGGGTGAGTTCGCGAGGGCCCTGGATCCACCGACCCTGCGGCGGCTGGTGCCCAGCCTCGACGACGCGGCCGCGCAGGACGGGTCGCGGCTGCTCACGGATGCCCGGGTCCGCGACATGCTGGATACCGCCCTGCGAGAGCCACCCGCCAGCGAGCCGAAGCTGGCCGAGACGTTGGCCCGGCAACTGGCGCAGGCGCCGGACCTGGCGCGGATCATCCTGGCCAGCCCCGAATTGGCGACGTCACTGACGGCGCGGCCGTTGACGCTGCATCACCTGGCGAGCCACCAACAGGCCATCGATGCCCTCGCCGACGTGCTCGACGACATCGCCCAGCAGGAGACGGCAGGGCCGGAGGCAGCATTCGCCGAGGTGTTGCCTGAGCCAGAACCGACACCTCTCACTGCGGATCAGCTAAGGATCAGCGCTAGCCTTCGCGCACGTCCTGGACCGGTTGCGCAGGCTGGATTCGACAGACTTCGCCGCGCTGACGATGCCTACCGCAAGCGTTACCTCGATGATCTCTACGCAGCGGCCGCCGTGGCGCAGGCCGACCTGAACCAGCTTGCGGAGTCTCTGGCCTTTGTCGATGGTCGTCGAGTCGGCGAGCCAGGCTGGCGTTCTCGGCCCAAGGATCGACGCAGAGCAGAAGACAAGGTGAACAAACGGCAGGGTGATGCGTCGACGTTGCTCGACCTCGCGGCCGCGAAGATCGAATTTGGCTCTCTCGACGCGCTCTACGCGGCGCTTGGCCGAATAAAGGACAACCCGGACGTTGTCGTCGTGAGCTGTGAAGACCGCTTCCTGTCGCCAATGAGTAGCGGCTATCGGGACGTGCAGCTCGTACTGCGGATGCGTAACGGCCATCTCGCTGAGTTCCGTCTGCACCTGGCTGCTATCGACGCTGTGGCAGTTTGGGAGCATGTGCTGTATGAGGTGCGTCGTGACATCGAGGCGTTAGCTCTCGCCGAGGACAGGGCCTTGACGGCACGCGAGCGAGCCCTTACCGAGGGTGTGCGCCTCCGTGAGCAGCGGCTGTTCTGGCAGGCGCTGCTATCGACCTACGAGGAGAAGTCCGGATGACCGAGGCGCCCGGCTTGGCCCTACCCGCCTACTACCTTTACCACCAAGCACCCGTGAAGATCGTGGAAACCCCGGAGGGTGGCGCACGCGTCTGGAGACTCTCCATCGATTCAGGTGGGTGGCACGAGAAGAACGACATTTTCGCGGAGATCATGCTGGCGGTCGGCGGCGATATCTTCCGCCGTGCCGAAGCGGAGTTTGTCCAAGAAGTAGAGGCGTTCCGGGCGCATTATCTGGAAGGTGACGGCCCTATTTTCGCGCTCTACGAGACGGTCCGGTCTATCCAGGGCGTGGCAGATGCCGAGGGGCGTCATCTGACCCCGAAGGAGCAGGCTCTGATCCGGGGGATTCGCCAGCGGACCTTCGTGATGTTCGAGGAGCAGTTACGGGAAGCCGGCGATCCAGGTGCGGATCCCGAGTTGGCGTCGGGTCCCGCGACGTGACGCAGGCTCGCCGTCGTCGTGTTCGACCCTTGTCCAGGGTGCAGGCTGACGGGCGCGCGGCGGTTGCCGAGGTGGACGGCTATCGACAAGAGTCGTCGTATGGCTGACTCACGCGCCGAGGCGACGACCTCCGACGGCGAACCCACGCGGACCTTCGGTTGGTCGTACCTGTTCGTTCATCCGGACGACGACCCGCGCTCGGATGGCAACTTCGCCGACGAGCGGACGGTGCTCGTCGAGTACCTGCGCGACCAGCGCCTCACGTTCGAACTGAAGTGTGACGGCCTGAACGCCGAGCAGTTGGCCCGGCGGGCGGTGCCGCCGTCGACGATGTCGCTGCTCGGGCTGATCCGACATCTGGCCGAAGTGGAGCGCGGTTGGTTCCGCAGGACCATGGCCGGCCAGGTCGCGCCCAAGCTGTACTGCTCGGACGACGATCCCGACGGCGACTTCGAGGGCGCGGTGGCCGATCCGGCCGTGGTCGACGAGGCGTACCTCACCTGGCGTACGGAGGTCGAGTTCTCCGAGCGCTTCGTCGCCGAGGCAGCGGATCTGGGAGTGCAGGGACGGCAGCGGGACGGCAACGTCATCGTGCTTCGTCGGCTGCTGGTGCACATGATCGAGGAGTATGCGCGGCACAATGGCCACGCCGATCTCCTGCGCGAGCGCATCGACGGAAGGGTGGGTCAGTGATGGCCGAAGGGTCCGACATCCGGTTGACGCGGGCGCAGGAGCGCTATGAGCAGGCGGTCTTCGGCGGCGACGCGACGTCGTTGGACGAGGCGGAGCGGGATCTCGTGGCGTTGGAGGCGGACACGGCTCTGGCCCGGGGCCGGCTCCTGCATGCCCGCTTCCTGGAGACCGGTGCGGAGGACGCGGCCGAGCTGCGGCTCTTCGAGCGGGCGGCGCAGCTCTACCGCGAGCTGGGTGACGCTCATGGCGAGGGGGAGTCGCTGTTCTGGGTGGGCACGGTCCACCAGGTGATCCGCCAGGACCAGGCGAC